>NZ_JAGGKM010000004.1:0-300000 GCF_017873715.1 Cytobacillus luteolus | reverse complement strand
ATCAGAGCAAGGAATGTGACCAATGTGCAAGCCTAGAAGCTTGTAAAAACATGCTTCAGGGTTATCATCCACACTTAGTACTAGAAGGCAAGATTATCGGTCTTAATTATGATCGATGTCCAAGGAAAATTCTTCATGATGACCGTTCTAAATTCAAGTCATTAATTAAAAGTATGTATATACCTAAAGAAATTTTACAGGCTTCTATTGATCGTATTGATTTAGATGACCCTGCAAGATTTAAGGCCATTTCAATGGCGCAAGATTTTGTAGAAACATATGATAGTGATAAACCAGGTAAGGGATTGTATGTTTATGGTCCATTTGGAACAGGAAAAACCTATATTCTAGGTGCCATTGCCAATGAGTTAGCTAGCAAAAATGTACAGTCTATGCTTATCTACGTACCAGAGTTCATGAGAGAGCTTAAAGGCTCATTACAGGATTCTTCTTTTTCGGAGAAAATCGAGGCAGTAAAAAAAGTACCAGTATTAATGCTTGATGACATTGGGGCTGAATCAATGTCTAGCTGGATTCGAGATGATATATTAGGAGCAATCCTTCAATATCGCATGTTAGAAAATAAACCCACCTTCTTTACCTCAAACTTCGATTATACTCAGCTTGAACATCATCTTGCCTTTACACAAAGAGGTGAGGAAGAACAAGTTAAGGCTGCTCGAATCATGGAGAGAATAAAATATTTAGCAAAACCGGTTGAATTAAGAGGCAAAAACCGTCGAAGTGAATAGAGTCAATCCTTTAAAGGGTTGGCTCTTTTTTGTACATATGAAATTAGTTGTGATTAATCCTTAAAGTTTACTGCGGCCAGCTCCAGCGCCTAGCCTCTCGAGGTCAAATAACCTTTGCCATAAAAAGTCGAAGAGCAGACTTTTTCTGTCACAGAACATTTGCTTGTCGGGGCTGATCAAGGCGCTTGCGCTTTTGTTCTTAAAAGTTCTTATTCTAAAATTTCGCCTGTCCCCATATACATAAAACAGGTATTGTTGAAAAGGGGGGACAAACTTGATTGAGATTCACTTTCAAGAATCCTTAGATGCTTTAAAATTATATGAACGCCTTTGCTCGGCACAACAGGAGCGTAACATAAATTACATAGATGTATTATATGAACAAGAAAACATAATTACGATATGTATAGATAAAAAGAGTAATGAGCTAGTGGATTCTTTTATTATTCCAGTGATAACAAGCTTTTTTATTGAGACGAAAGAAGATATTTGGATGCTATCAATGATGCAAGAGTTATTTTACTTTTCCGATTTTGAAGAAAGACAACAAATATTAGAGATTGCTAGATCCATAATCGAAGGTGAGCGTAAGGGGATTCCTGTTATTGCAGACTTAGTGCCTAGAGAAGAGTTGATTTCTACTTCGTTAAGTACACTGCTAACAGATTCGATTTCCTTCTCATTCGAGTCATTCATTAAGTTCCGGTTAAAAGACTATTCGGATCGATTGCTACAATATGTTGAAATATCAATTGATGAATATAAGCTAGAACAAGAATATCAGAATTTCATTCAAAATCTAAGAGATTATATCACTGAACGGGATTCGAAGTTAGAGCACGTTAACATATTGCATAATGATCAGTTTTTATTGTTTAGTGAGCAATTTTCTGAAATAAAAAGAGATGAGGTTATAAAATACATTGATCGAAAGTTAATTCAAAGTTATCCAATGTATATTGACTCATCCATAATAGCACCACTTGTTTCAATGAACCCAAGTTCGATTAATTTATATACAAATCAAGTTGATGATGGGATGGTGCAAACCATCCGTAACATCTTCCAAGAACGAGTTAGGATATTCTCAAAAAAAGAATTTATCGAGTCTCAGCACTTATTAGTTCATAAGAAAATATAAAAAAGGTTTTCACTGCTCTTGATTTCTAAAAAAATTAGAACTATAATACTCTACATATAATAATCATATAAACAAGTTATGATGAGGACATGAGTGTGTAAAACCGGTTCCAAGAGAGGGAAGACCAGGCTGAAAGCTTCCTAACACGATTGTACACTTACCACCTTTAAACTTCAGTAGTGAACATTAACACTAGTTAACAAAGTAATTACTGACGGCCATTACCGTTACCAAATTCTTGAGCCATTTTTGAGGCAATGATGAGATGCTTAGCTTATCATTCACTAAAATGGGAACAAGGGTGGAACCACGAGATATAACTCGTCCCTTTCTATAGGGACGGGTTTTTTTATTTTTCAAAAAAACATATGTAGGAGTGAACATGATGTCAGATGTAGTAAAAATTGCATTTCCAGATGGAGCAGTGAAGGAATTTCCAAAGGGGATTACAACTGAAGATATTGCTGGGTCAATTAGCCCAGGATTAAAAAAGAAGGCATTAGCAGGAAAACTAAATGGTAGTCATATTGATTTACGTACAGAAATCAACGAAGATGGAGAAATTGCCATCATTACTCAGGATACAGATGAAGCACTTGAAATCATGCGCCATAGTACGGCCCATTTAATGGCCCAAGCGATTAAGCGCTTATATGGTAATGTAAAGCTTGGTGTAGGACCAGTTATCGAAAATGGCTTTTATTATGATATTGATATCGAGGAGTCATTAACACCAGAAGATCTTCCGAAAATCGAAAAAGAAATGAAGAAAATAATAAGTGAAAATATAGATATTGTTCGTAAAGAAGTGAGTAGGGAAGAAGCATTAAGTCGATATGAAGAAATAGGTGATAACCTAAAAGTAGAACTAGTGGGAGCAATCCCAGAAGGTGATACGGTAACAATTTATGAGCAAGGAGATTTCTTTGACCTTTGTCGAGGGGTACATGTCCCATCAACAGGAAAAATTAAAGAGTTCAAGCTATTAAGTATTGCTGGTGCTTACTGGCGTGGAGATAGTAAAAATAAAATGCTTCAGCGTATATACGGTACTGCATTTTTCAAAAAAGCAGAGCTAGATGAATACCTACGTTTGCTTGAAGAGGCAAAAGAACGTGATCATCGTAAATTAGGTAAAGAGTTAAGCCTATTTGCAAATTCTCAAAAAGTGGGACAAGGTTTACCACTATGGCTTCCAAAAGGAGCAACAATTCGCCGTGTAATCGAGCGATATATTGTGGATAAAGAAGAAAGATTAGGTTATCAACATGTGTATACACCAGTTTTAGGGAGTGTTGAATTATACAAAACATCTGGACACTGGGATCACTATCAGGATGGAATGTTCCCTAAAATGGAAATGGACAATGAAGAGTTAGTTCTTCGCCCAATGAACTGTCCACACCACATGATGATCTATAAGAATGAAATACACAGTTATCGTAAACTGCCAATCCGTATTGCAGAACTAGGACTCATGCACCGCTATGAAATGAGTGGAGCACTATCAGGTCTACAGCGTGTTCGTGGGATGACTTTAAATGATGCTCACATCTTTGTTCGTCCTGATCAAATCAAAGACGAGTTTATTCGAGTGGTAAAATTAATTCAGGAAGTGTATAAAGACTTTGGACTTGAAAACTATAGCTTCCGTTTATCGTACCGTGATCCAGAAGATAAAGAAAAATACTTTGATGATGATGCAATGTGGGAAAAAGCACAAAGTATGCTTAAAGAAGCAATGGATGATCTCAATGTTGAGTATTATGAAGCAGAAGGAGAAGCTGCGTTCTACGGTCCTAAATTAGATGTACAAGTACGTACTGCACTAGGTAAAGATGAAACACTATCTACTGTTCAATTAGACTTCTTGCTTCCTGAACGCTTTGACTTATCGTATGTTGGGGAAGATGGGAAGCCTCACCGCCCAGTAGTAATACACCGTGGTGTAGTATCAACAATGGAACGTTTTGTTGCGTTTTTAATTGAAGAATACAAAGGGGCATTTCCAACATGGCTAGCTCCTGTACAGGTTCAAGTGATTCCGGTTTCACCAGAAGTTCATCTTGACTACGCGAAAGAAGTTAGAGAGAAGCTTCAAGCTGAAGGCTTCAGAGTAGAACTTGATGACCGTGATGAAAAGATTGGTTATAAAATTCGTGAAGCTCAGATGTTAAAGGTTCCTTATATGCTAGTTGTTGGTGATAATGAAATCAGTGAGCAAGCAGTTAATGTTCGTAAATATGGTGAACAGAAATCAGAAACTGTACCATTTACAACATTTGTAGGAGATCTTTTAAACGAAGTTAAAAAGAAGTAGAAAAAAACTTCTTGATATTATGTGTATATTTTATTATAATGAATTTTGTTGCTAAGAAAAGTACATCTGTTGACAATTCAACTTGCGACATGTTATAGTAACTAAGGTGAATAATTGAATACTTGTTTAAAAGAAGGAGCACCCGCTTCTCACCTGATTGACGCATCTATGCAGTTGGTAGGTAACAATTCGAAGTCTTTTACGTATTAATAAAAAAAGAAATCGTATAGTGTGGGTGTCTTATGCACCCACACTTTTTGTTTTACTCAAAAAATCGGGATCAATGTGAAACTTGTGTTTCACTTGATGTAAAAAACAGTATTCGTTCATATTTCCTTGGAGGTGTCTAATTATTAGCAAAGACATGATGGTAAACGACGGCATTCGTGCTCGAGAAGTACGTCTTATTGGACAAAACGGTGACCAGCTTGGTATTAAATCAAAGACGGAAGCGCTTGAAATTGCTGCCACAGCTAATCTTGATTTAGTAATGGTAGCACCAACTGCGAAACCACCTGTATGTCGTATAATGGACTACGGAAAGTTCCGTTTTGAGCAACAAAAGAAAGACAAAGAAGCGCGTAAGAACCAAAAGATTATCAGTATTAAAGAAGTGCGTTTAAGTCCAACTATTGAAGAACACGACTTCAATACGAAGCTACGTAATGCAATTAAATTCCTTGAAAAAGGTGACAAAGTTAAAGCGTCAATTCGCTTTAAAGGTCGTGCGATTACGCACAAAGAAATTGGTCAACGTGTTTTAGACCGTTTTTCTGCAGCTTGTGCAGAGGTTTCAACTATAGAGTCTCATCCGAAAATGGATGGACGTAGTATGTTTTTAGTTTTAGCACCAAAAAATGAATCTAAGTAAGTAATGAAATGAGGAGGAACACCTTATGCCTAAAATGAAAACTCATCGTGGCGCTGCAAAGCGTTTTAAGAAAACTGGATCTGGTAAATTAAAACGTTCACATGCTTATACAAGCCACTTATTCGGTAACAAATCTCAAAAACAAAAACGTAAATTACGTAAGGCTACAGTAGTAAGCAAAGGCGATTTCAAACGTATTCGTCACTTACTAGACAACTTGAAATAATATCGGGTCTTTATAGATTTTTAGGAGGGAAACAAAATGCCAAGAGTTAAAGGCGGTACAGTAACACGCAAACGTCGTAAAAAGGTAATAAAATTAGCTAAAGGTTATTATGGTTCAAAACATACATTATATAAAGTAGCAAATCAACAAGTAATGAAATCATTAATGTATGCATACCGTGATCGTCGTCAAAAGAAACGTGATTTCCGCAAATTATGGATTACACGTATCAACGCGGCAGCACGTATGAACGGTCTTTCTTATAGCCGCTTAATGCACGGATTAAAAGTTGCTGGCATCGATGTTAACCGTAAAATGTTAGCTGACCTAGCTGTAACTGATGAAAAAGCATTTGCTGAATTAGCAAACGTTGCTAAAAACGCTAAATAAATAATAATTACTAAAAGGTCATTCTCACAACTTAGAGAATGGCCTTTTATTATATAGGAGGAGTACTAATGGGCAACATAGGACTTATAGCGTTGATTTACATAATCCTGAATTTTTATGGATATATTCTAATGAATGTTGATAAAAAAAGAGCCATTAAAAATGAATGGAGAGTATCTGAAAAAAAGCTTTGGGTTATTTCTCTATTAGGGGGAGCTCTTGGTGTGACAATAGGGATGAAGCATTTTCGTCACAAAACGAAACATTTCTCGTTTAAATACTTTTTACCAATCTTATCATTTCTTACCTTGGCTCTTTATGTATTTATTATAATTAATTTGGCATAACAGCTCGTTTCATTGTATATGTTTAAAAGAGTATTGGAATAGTATCACCTTTTGGTGCGTTACAAATGATGTATACAATAAATGAGGTGATCTAAAATGGATGAGACAATGTCTATGTTATTTGTCTTTGTTGAATCAACCGGTTATTTAGCGCCATTTGCATTTATCTTATTGCACTTATTACGTTCATTTTTCTTTATACCAGTTGCAGTGATTTGTATTGTTGGTGGAATTCTATTCGGGTCCGTATTTGGAACGTTGTACTCTTTAATTGGTTTAACGTTTGTAAGTATCACCTTCTATATTTTGTTCAAAAAAATGCCTTCTACCTTTAAGCGTGTCATTGTTCTAAAGGAAAAATGGCTTGGAAGTAGTGTGAATTTTACCATTGGTCAAATTGCCATTTTACGATTAATTCCATTTATAAATTTTCATCTTCTTTCATTATGCTTAGTTGAAGTCACGAGGAATTTCCGTCAGTATGTCAAAAATTCATTTACAACGAATATTCCTGTAGCGCTTTTTTATACTGTGTTTGGCCAGTTTATAAGAGAGTTTTCTACGACTATTATTATTATGATCTTATTAGCTCTAACTCTTCTGTTCTATCTTCTACGTGAAAAACAAGTCATTATTAAATGGGATGTGTTTTTTAAAGATAAGGCTGAAAAGTCGTATTTGTAATAATTCATAAATGCTGCCTTTCACTTTGAACCTTGTCGTTCCTTTGCGCTACAGGCACTTGCTTTCCGCGGGGAATTATGAAAAAGCCCAACTGCCGGCTTTTTCAAGAGCGAATTCCCATCGGGGAGGAAGTCGAGCCTCCTCGGCGCTGTGCGCCTGTGGGGTCTCGACCTTTCCTCAATTCCCGCAGGAGTCAAGTGCCTTCCGCTCCAATCCACTATTAGTCTAAATATAAGTGACGCATTTCTTGAAGAAAGACAAAATAAAAAACTTTAGAGATAATAATTTTATCTCTAAAGTTTTTTTGTAGTTTAGTTACCATTGATTTTTATTGAGTAAGAACTCTTTTATTGGACTTTTCCAGTCTATTTTTGCATTAGGGTAGTATGCTTTTAGTTTACTTTCGATAAATTTAAAGTCATCACGTGATAGGCCTTGTAGTTTTGAATCGTCTTTGACCCAAACAAAGATAGAAACAACATCAAAGGACTGTTTAGTAGTGCCTAAGTATTTTTCACCCTCGAATAATACACCTTTATATGTGAGTAAAAAATTTTTCCTTACATTTTTAGGGTCATCATATAAGAAGTACTTTTTCTGGTCATGAGCAAGCTCTAGTTTGCGTTTAGGGCTAAGTAAATACTTAATAATACCGTATATAATGTAAAAAATTAATGCAAAAATCAATAAACGTATGAGCAGAACGAACATAAGGGCTCCTCCTAAAACGATTATCCTATATATACGAATGAAATGAAGGAAGGTTTCATGATTTTAAAAGTTTGTTATAATTTTTAATGAAGATATCAAAAGTTCTAAAATAATTCAAGAAAATAGGAGTGTAAGAATGAATATAGATACAATGTTTGAGTTACAAAAAGTGCTTGATATTCATATTAAAGAAAAACATAATCTTGAAATGGAAAATTTAATTGAGAGAAAAATTCTTGCCTTACTGGTTGAAATAGGAGAGCTTGCAAATGAAACGAGATGTTTCAAGTTTTGGAGTATTAAACCACCTTCATCTAAGGAAAAAATTCTTGAAGAGTTTGTAGATGGAGTACACTTTATTCTCTCAATAGGTTTAGACCTTTCTTATAACGCTGGGTTTGAGTTGACTATTAACGATGAAGAATTATCTTTAGTAGATCAGTTTCTTTCAATATATCAACGAATTGCAGATTTTCAACTGAATCATACTAAGGAAACTTATAAAGTCTTACTATCGGAATACTTTAATCTCGGTCGATTACTTGGATTTACTAAAGAAGAAATTATGTTTGCTTACATCTCTAAAAACGAAATCAATCATGAACGTCAAGAACAAGGATATTAAAATAGTAAGATTTTGTACATTTGATAGCGTATTCTGTATAATAATTAATGTGATTAGAGAATTAGAATACATATAAAGTTAGGGGAGTCAAACTAATGGCAAAATTAGATGAAACATTAACAATGTTAAAGGACTTAACTGACGCAAAAGGGATACCAGGGAATGAACGTGAAGCGCGTGAAGTAATGAAGAAATACATAGCGCCTTTTGCTGATGAAGTGACGACTGACGGATTAGGAAGCTTAGTTGCAAAAAAGGTTGGTAAAGCTGATGGACCGAAAATCATGGTCGCTGGTCACCTTGATGAAGTAGGTTTCATGATTACTCAAATTGATGACAAAGGATTTCTAAGATTCCAAACAGTAGGTGGCTGGTGGTCACAAGTTATGCTTGCACAACGAGTAACGATTGTTACTAGCAAAGGAGATGTTACAGGTGTGATTGGTTCAAAACCACCGCATATTCTATCTCCAGAAGCACGTAAAAAGCCAGTGGATATTAAAGATATGTTCATTGATATTGGAGCATCAAGTAGAGAAGAAGCAATGGAATTTGGAGTGCGTCCTGGAGACCAAGCAGTTCCTTTCTTCGAATTTACTGTTATGAATAATGAGAAGATGCTATTAGCAAAAGCATGGGATAACCGTATTGGCTGTGCCATTGCAATTGATGTGTTAAAACAGCTAAAAGGTGTTGAGCACCCTAACATAGTTTATGGAGTAGGAACTGTTCAAGAAGAGATTGGTCTGCGTGGAGCTAAAACATCGGCACAGTTAATCAAACCAGATATTGGTTTCGGGGTGGATGTTGGTATTGCTGGAGATACACCTGGAGTATCTGAAAAAGAAGCGATGAGCAAAATGGGTCATGGTCCACAAATCGTTCTTTATGATGCATCCATGGTTTCACACAAAGGACTTCGTGATTTTGTGGTAAACATTGCTGATGAGCAAAACATTCCTTACCAATATGAATCTATGCCTGGAGGCGGAACAGACTCTGGAGCAATTCATTTGACTGCAAATGGAGTGCCTTCATTATCGATCACAGTTGCAACTCGTTACATTCATTCTCATGCAGCAATGCTTCACCGTGATGATTACGAAAATGCAGTTAAACTAATTGTAGAAGTAATCAAACGCTTAGATGCAGACACTGTAAAAACAATTACATTTGACTAATAGAAAGAAGACTTGCCTCCCAAATTGTGGGTGGCAAGTCTTCTTATTTTAGGTTTGTAATAGCAAAATCCAAATTTAATACTATGTTGATTTCCGTGGAAGGCACGAGACTCCTGCGGGAGAAGTGCGTCAAAGTGAGACCCCACAGTCGCATAGCGCTGAGGAGGTAGGTTTTTTCACGACAGTGAAAATAACCTTCCTCTTCCACCCGCCGAAAGCGAGTGCCTGTAGCTGAAATCAACAGGCATATTCAGCACAAACTATTTCTTTAATCCTTGTTCTAATGTAGTAAGCATTTCTTGCTGCTCATCTTGACTAGCATTTTGCCAAATCACTTCGAATAATACCCCTAAGCCAGGAAGCATTTTCTCTTCTCCACTCTGAATTGCATCAACAATTGTATCCTGTAATTCACTTTGAGAGTTTCCAGTTACATTTGTAATAACTGCGTTACGTAAATTAAGATTCATACTAAACACCTCTTTATGTAGATTTTTCATACTTATCATTTGTCATTGTTGGTTTTATTATGCAGATAAATTAAGCTATAATGGAGAAAAACCTTCATGTAATAAGGAGCATCTACATTGAAAAGAATAGAATCAGTCAAAAATACACAAGTAAAACATTGGAAAAAGCTGCAGACTAAGAAAGAAAGAGAGCTTAGCAAAACGTTTATAATAGAAGGCTTCCACTTAGTTGAGGAGGCATTGAAAACAAAGGATATCGTCCGTGAAATCATCATAAGTGAATCAGTGACAATTCCGTCTACTCTTAAAGTAGATAATGTAAACATGACTATCGTTACAGATGAAGTGATGAAGTTTATAAGTGAGACTGAAAACTCTCAGGGGATTGCTGCTGTGTGTGAACAGTTTCAACATACTAATACTAGATTTTCAAAACTACTACTAGTTGATGCTGTTCAAGACCCTGGAAACCTAGGTACGATGATTCGGACAGCCGATGCAGCGGGATTAGATGCTGTAATCGTAGGGGAGGGATGTGTAGATGTTTACAACTCAAAAGTTGTGCGATCTACTCAGGGTGCGATTTTTCATCTCCCTATCATTAAGGCTAATTTAGAAGAATGGATTATGAGTCTTCAAGAAGAAAAAATTGACATATATGGTACTGCATTAGATGATAGAGCAGTATACTATAAAGAAGTGACAGCAAAGCAATCATTTGCTTTGTTAGTAGGTAATGAGGGTAGTGGAGTGAATCCAATTCTACTAAATCGAACAACTAAGAATCTCTACATACCGATTCACGGGAAAAGTGAATCACTTAACGTAGCTGTTGCAACGGGAATATTGTTGTACCATCTACAAAACTAATGTGGGGAGGGAGTATTATCGAACATTTCTTTGGTCGGACAAATCAAGGAGAGCCTTTTCAGTTTTTGTCAGGTAGCCATCTTATTATGGTAGGTCTACTAGTTTTTCTTGCATTCCTACTCTATTTTTACAGGGAGCAGATAAGAGGTACAGTATGGGGGCAAAGTGTAAGAATCTTACTAATATTGATCCTTGTATTAAGTGAGGTTACACTTACCATTTGGTATAATTACACAGGTGTATGGGACGCTGTTGATACCTTACCCTTTCAACTATGTTCAATCTCCCTCATTTTAAGTGTTTTTATGTTAGTCACCAGGAATTATCTATTATTTGAAGTCACCTATTTTTTAGGAGTGGGTGGTGCTCTACAGGCAATGCTGACTCCGGAGTTATTTTATGATTTTCCGCACTATCGTTATTTTCATTTTTTCCTGGCACACATCGCAATAATAGTAGCCAGCTTTTATATGATTTGGATTGAAAAATATATACCTACATTGAAGTCAGTCCTTAAAGCATTTTTGGCGATAAATATTATTGCTGTCTTCGTATTTACTATAAATAAAATCACAGGCGGCAACTACATGTTTCTAGCTCATAAACCTAGTAACCCAAGTCTAATTGATTTACTAGGTCCTTATCCATGGTATATTTTATCGTTAGAATTTGTAGCCTTGGCTATGTTTTTCATACTATATATCCCATTTGCACTCATAAATAAAAAAAATAGGCAATAGTGGATTGAGTTGCACAATAGAAATCCGTATACTATAATAATAAACGATTTAATATAAAATGAATGACTATGATAGAGTAGAGTAGCTTAAAGGTATCCATTAAGGGAGAAAATGCCATAGACTGAGAGCATTTTTATGGAAATGTTAAGTGAATTCACCTCTTGAGTCGACACCAGGACCGTATAATCAAACTACGTAAAGGTGTACCGGTTTTTACCGTTATCAAAATCAAGTGAGCAGATAAAGTTATTATCTGTTAACAAGGGTGGTACCGCGATGATATCCTCGTCCCTTTTTTAGGGGCGGGGTTTTTTGTTTTTTTTAGGTATTACTCAATAGACCATTATTAAGGAGGATTACAAATGAAGGAACGTTTAAAAGAACTTCAACAAGAAGCAATCGCAAAAGTTGAAGCAGCTAATGATTTAAAAGCACTTAACGATGTTCGTGTAGAGTATTTAGGAAAAAAAGGCCCAATTACTGAAGTATTAAGAGGAATGGGGAAATTATCAGCAGAAGAACGCCCTTTAATGGGAGCTCTTGTCAATGAAGTGCGTGAGTCGATAACAGAAAAAATCGCTGAAAAACAAGCTGAACTTGAAAAGGCAGAAGTCGAAAAGAAGCTAGCTTCAGAAACAATCGACGTAACCTTACCAGGACGCCCAGTTAAAGTGGGTAATCACCATCCGCTAACAGCTGTAATTGAAGAAATAGAGGATTTATTTTTAGGCATGGGCTACTCCATTGCAGAAGGACCAGAAGTTGAAAAGGACTACTACAACTTCGAAGCATTAAACTTACCTAAGGGCCATCCTGCACGTGATATGCAAGATTCCTTCTACATAACAGAAGAAATTTTGCTGCGTACTCACACTTCACCAGTTCAAGCAAGAACAATGGAGAAGCATAAAGGAAAAGGTCCTGTTAAAATAATCTGCCCAGGAAAAGTGTATCGACGCGATAATGATGATGCTACTCATTCACATCAATTTATGCAAATTGAAGGTCTAGTCATTGATGAAAACATTCGCATGAGTGATTTAAAAGGAACTTTAGAAGTGTTCGCGAAAAAAATGTTCGGTGAAGACAGAGAGATTCGTCTACGTCCTAGCTTCTTCCCGTTCACTGAGCCTTCAGTAGAGATGGATATATCATGTTTTATCTGTAGTGGAAAAGGCTGTAATGTATGTAAAAAAACAGGCTGGATCGAAATTCTAGGTGCTGGAATGGTACATCCGAATGTGCTTGAAATGGCGGGCTTCGATTCGAAGAAGTATACTGGTTTTGCATTTGGTATGGGTCCTGAGCGAATTGCAATGCTGAAGTATGGTATTGATGATATACGTCATTTTTACACAAATGATATGCGTTTTGTAAATCAATTTAAAAGAGCTTAATTGAAGGAGGGAATTCACAACATGTTTGTTTCTTATAAATGGTTGTCTGAATATGTTGACTTAACTGGAATTACTGCATCAGAACTAGCAGATAAGATCACGAAAAGTGGAATTGAAGTCGAAGGTATTGAAACATTAAATGAAGGTATTAGTGGAGTCGTCGTAGGTTATGTAGTAGAGCGTGAAAAGCATCCAGATGCTGAAAAGTTAAATAAATGTCTTGTTGATATTGGTGAGGAAGAAACAGTTCAAATTATTTGTGGAGCGGCTAATGTAGACAAAGGACAAAAGGTGGCTGTTGCTAAGGTTGGAGCAGTCTTACCAGGCAATTTTAAAATCAAAAAAGCAAAACTTCGTGGTGAGGAATCACATGGGATGATTTGTTCACTACAAGAACTTGGGATTGAATCAAAGCTTGTTTCAAAGGAATTCTCTGAAGGAATCTTTGTTTTCCCAAATAATGTGGAAGTTGGCACAGATGCGTTAGCGCAACTGAATCGAGATGATCAAATCCTGGAACTCGGGCTCACACCAAATAGAGCAGATTGCTTAAATATGCTTGGAGTTGCCTATGAAGTTGCAGCTATTCTTGGAAGAGACGTAAAGTTTCCTTCGATTGAATTATCAACTAATTCTGAGCAAACAAGTAGTTATGTATCACTATCAGTAGAAGCAAGTGAAGATAATCCTTTATATGTAGCTAGAATAGTTAAAAATGTAAAAATTGGACCATCTCCATTATGGCTTCAAACACGCCTAATGTCTGCGGGTATTCGCCCACACAATAACGTAGTTGATATTACAAATTATGTTTTACTTGAATATGGTCAGCCGCTTCATGCATTTGACTATGATCGACTTGGTTCTACCGAAATTTTAGTAAGACGTGCTTTTGATGGCGAAAAAATTACAACACTAGATGATGCACAGCGAACTCTAACGAGCGATCATTTAGTTATTACAAATGGTAAGGAGCCTGTGGCCCTAGCTGGTGTAATGGGTGGTGCTAATTCTGAAGTACGATCAGACACAACAACTGTTCTAATTGAATCTGCCTATTTTACGGGTGCTACGATTCGAAAGGCTTCTAAAGATCATGGATTACGAAGTGAAGCGAGTACACGTTATGAAAAAGGAATTGATCCTACTCGTACACGTGAAGCTGCTGACCGTGCTGCTGCATTAATGGCTGAGCTTGCTGGTGCTGAAGTAGTTGGTGGTGTTGTTGAAGTGGATACATTATCAACAGACGCTACAGTTGTATCTGTTACCTTAAATAGAATTAATAACGTTTTGGGAACATCTATAAGTAAGGACATAGTTAGCCAGATCTTCACGAATCTTAAATTCGATTTTCAAGAAGATAATGAGACGTTTACAGTTAAAGTTCCTTCTCGTCGAGGGGATATTACGATTGAAGAGGACCTTATTGAAGAGGTAGCAAGGTTATACGGATACGACGAAGTGCCGACCACTTTACCTGTTGGAGAAAGTACGCCTGGAAGGTTAACTGAATATCAGCAAAAGCGTCGTCTTGTTCGACGATATCTTGAAGGAGCTGGTTTATATCAAGCGGTAACCTATTCACTAACTAGTGAAACAAAAGTAAACCAATTTGCTCTAGAAGCAACGACTCCAATTCGACTTGCAATGCCGATGAGTGAGGAACGTAGTTTATTGCGATTAAGCATTGTACCTCATTTACTTGAAGTAATTGGTCACAATGTAGCTCGTCAAATTGACTCTGTAGCTATTTACGAAACTGGCTCTGTGTTCCTTTCTACAAGTGAAAATGAACTGCCTGTAGAAAAAGAACATTTAGCAGGAGCTGTGACAGGACTCTGGCAAGCACATCTATGGCAGGGAGAAAAGAAAGCAGCCGATTTCTATGTTGTCAAAGGAGTTCTTGATGGGCTCTTCCAATTGCTTGGTTTAGAGAGTCAGATTGAATATCATCAAACAGCAATTGATGGTCTTCATCCGGGTAGAACAGCAATTGTAAATTTAGATGGTAAATCAATTGGTTTTATAGGTCAGGTTCATCCTACAGTACAAAAAGAATTAGACCTAAATGAGACGTATGTTTTTGAGTTATCTTTAAAGAGTTTACTTGAAGCAGAAGTAGAAGCGATTACCTATACTAGCATTCCTCGTTACCCATCTATGACTAGAGACATTGCTCTTGTTGTGGATAAAAAGGTTGCAGCTGGTGATATTCAAAAGGTTATTGCTGAAACAGGCGGAAAGCTAGTAAAAGATGTTTCTATTTTCGACCTGTATGAAGGGGATAAAATGGAACCAGGTAAAAAATCTGTTGCGTTCTCACTTCGATACTTTGACCCAGAAAGAACATTGACAGATGAAGAGGTTACCAAAACACATAATAAAGTATTAAAGGCTGTAGAAGAAAAGTTTGCGGCAACCTTACGTTCTTAAGTCTAGCAAAAAGCGTTCTTAACGAACAATCGTTAAGAACGCTTTTTTGATAGGAGACTCTTTGCTTTTTCGGTATTTGCGAAATGGAGTTTAGTAAAGGTACGTAGGGAAGAAAGCCCATGTTTTTGTATTAGATTGGCTGCCGCCATATCTACTTTTTGTCCAGCTCCCTTTGGAATTTCAAATCCAGCACGTTCACTAAGCTTCTCGAATTCTTTTACGAAGGCATATCGTGCAATTATTGAGGCTGCTGCAACTGCTAAATGTACACCTTCAGCCTTAGTACTAAAATACACGTTTTCCTTATTTACACTCTTCCCAACTAAATAATTAAAATAAACACCTGGTTGTGCGAATTGGTCAATTAATATACCATCTGCTTTTTCTGGTTTCAGCTTTTCAACTACATTATTTAGTGCCTGATTATGAAGGTAGGCTTTTATTTTTCCTTGTGACATGCCACTTTCTTGAAGAGTGTTATATTTTTCATTATGTAAGATTAATAAACTATACGGGATCACTTTAATAATATTTTTTGCTATTTCAACTATTTGTTTGTCTGTTAAATTTTTTGAATCCTTTACTCCTAATTCTTGAAGTAATGATAAGTTCTTATTAGATACATAGGCTGCAGCTACCGTCATTGGACCAAAATAGTCTCCAGTTCCTACCTCATCCGAACCGATAATTGATAATGTAGAGATGTTCTGTGGTGGAGAATAGATGGTTGTGCTTTTTGGTTTATCTGAAGATTTTTTTTTGTTAGTTGAAGGCTCGTTGCTTCCCCACCGTGAAGATTCAGACTCAGCCCCACTACCTTGAAAGAGTACTTTCCCAGACTTATAAGCAGTAATTGTACAATTTGGAAGTTTAGCAACAAATAATCCACCCTGAGGTATCTTTTCTGTTAAACTGCTTGAGTAAAATTCTTTCATTTTTAGAGCTATAGTTGAATTTACTTTTATAACTGCGTTAGACAAAAAATCCACTCCCATTACTTTGTAATCCTATAAAGCTATCATAACCTTTCTTGAGATATCTTTCCAACAATGCTTTATTCATGGTATCATATTGAATAGGATTCTGATGAATGGGGGCAGTAATTTGTCACAGCCGGATAAAACAAGAACAACTGTAGATATATATGGGCAACAATATTCAATCGTAGGAACCGAATCGACAAGTCATGTTCGATTAGTAGCCTCGCTAGTTGACGATAAAATGAGAGAAATTAGTGCTAAAAATCCATACCTAGATATTAATAAAATCGCAGTTCTAACTGCAGTAAATACAGTAAATGACTATTTGAAATTAAAGGAGAAAGTAGAAGAACTAGAAAAACAAGTAAAAAACGAAAAGGATTGAAACATTCATTATGCTAGATCTTATCTTAATTATTATATTATTAATGGGATTTTTAATTGGATTAAAAAGAGGATTTATTCTTCAAATTGTGCATTTAACAGGTTTTATTGTTGCTTTTATTGTTGCATATGTATATTCGGGAGATTTAGCTCCTGCTATTAAACTATGGGTACCGTATGTAACCTTAGGTGATAATGAGACAATTACATTTTTATTTGAAAGTACTAACCTAGAAGCGGCTTATTACCGAGCGATTGCTTTCGCTATGCTGTTCTTTGGTACTAAAGTCATATTACAAATTGTTGGTTCAATGTTAGATTTCCTGGCTCACTTACCAATCCTAAAACAAATTAATGGATGGGCTGGGGGAATGTTAGGTTTTATAGAGATTTACTTACTAGTCTTTATCGTATTATATATTGGAGCATTAATGCCTATTGAAACAGTACAAGGCTATATCCAAGAGTCATTCATGGCGAAAACAATTGTACAGAATACGCCTATCTTTTCAGGAAAAATAAAGGATTTATGGATTGAGCATATAGCAATGTAATCTATAGGCATGATGAACTTCTCTATCAATAGGGAAGTTTTTTACTTTTAAATTGTACTTTTACTTTAAAAATATGTATCATTTTTTGTAGTGAAACGTAGAAATAGGTAGGTGTTCAAGAATTATGGAATTAAATAAAAAGGACGTTATCAAATTACTAGAAACGATTGCAATATATATGGAATTAAAAGGTGAAAATTCGTTTAAAATATCTGCATTCCGTAAAGCAGCTTTGGCACTTGAAAATGATGACCGTAGTCTGTCTACCATTAATGATTTTACTCAACTTTCAGGAATTGGTAAGGGCACAGCAGCTATCATTACTGAGTATATTACGACCAGCACATGCACCGTGCTAGAGGAACTTAAAAAAGAGGTACCATCTGGTCTTATTCCACTATTAAAACTTCAAGGCTTAGGTGGAAAGAAGATTGCGAAGTTATATCAAGAGCTTGGTATAGAAGATATTGAGTCATTGAGACAAGCCTGTGAGCAGGAAAAAGTCCGTGGTTTGGCTGGCTTTGGAAAGAAGACAGAGGAAAATATACTTTCGTCAATTTTAGAAAGTGGCAAAAGACCGGAAAGGCTTCCTCTATCCTTGATGCTTCCCCTTGCTGAGGAAATTGAATACGCACTATCAAAAATGGAAGGGATCGATCAATTTTCTAGAGCTGGAAGTATTAGAAGAATGAAAGAAACGGTAAAGGATTTAGATTTTATCATTTCAACCACTGAACCTGAATCTGTTCGTGAACAGTTATTAAAGTTAAACAGGCTTACTTCAGTTATTGCAAGTGGTGATACAAAGGTTTCGGTTCAATTACATTATCATTATGATGTGTCAGTTGACTTTAGGCTGGTTAAACCTCAGGAGTTTAGTACTACTCTCCATCACTTTACAGGGAGCAAGGATCATAATGTACGTATGCGACAGCTTGCAAAGGAACGAGGAGAAAAAATTAGCGAATATGGTGTTGAGTCGCTAGAAACAGGTAAAATAACAACGTTTAACTCAGAAGAAGAATTCTATAACCATTTTGGCTTACCATTTATTCCACCAGAAGTTAGGGAAGACGGTTCTGAGGTGGAACTTTATACAAAAGAAATAGAGTTATTAAAACTAGATGACATTAAGGGTGACCTTCACATGCACTCAACATGGAGTGATGGGGCATTTACTATCGAGGAAATGGCAGAGGCTTGTAGAAAAAAGGGATATCGCTATATTGCCATTACAGATCATTCACAATTTTTAAGAGTAGCTAATGGGCTAACAGCCGAACGGTTAATAGAACAGAGGAAAGAAATAGACAGACTGAATGCCAAGTATGATGATTTTAAAATCTTGGCAGGAGTAGAAATGGATATACTACCAGATGGAACACTCGATTATGATAATTCTGTTTTAGAAGGTATGGATATTGTTATTGCATCCATTCATTCTAGTTTTTCTCAACCAAGAGAAAAAATAATGGAAAGATTACTTGCGGCATTAACAAATGTCCATGTTGATTTTATTGCTCATCCAACTGGTAGGCTAGTCGGTAAAAGACCGGGCTATGATGTTGACATTGATCTACTATTACAAATAGCAAAAGAAACAAATACAGCCATTGAATTAAATGCAAATCCTAACCGGTTGGACCTCTGTGCTGAGCATATAAGAAAAGCACAAGAGTTAGGGGTAAAAATCGTCATTAATACAGATGCTCATAATGTAGCGATGCTTGAGGATATGCCAATTGGAGTTGCGACTGCTAGAAAAGGTTGGATTCAAAAAGAAAGTGTTATAAATACGTGGGAATACGATGAGTTGATCAACTTTTTACAAACTAGAAAGATGTAATCTATTTTTAGAAGATACGATCAATCACACCCTTAACTATTAGATCAAAACGGGGGTTAAATTTATGCAACAACGCGTTTTAAAAGTATTAGAATTTGAGAAGGTGAAAGAACAGCTGATGAAGCATGCCTCTTCTTCACTAGGGAAGCAGAGGGCTCAAACTATTGTACCTTCAACTGATTTCGAGGAAGTTGTTCTGTTACAGGAGCAAACAGATGAGGCCGTTAAGGTATTAAGATTAAAAGGAAATGTTCCACTTGGAGGGATAAGTGATATACGTCCGAGTGTTAAGAGAGCAAAAATCGGTAGTATGCTTGGCTCTTTAGAATTACTAGATATAGCCGGCACAATCTATGGAGGAAGACAACTAAAGAAATTCATCCTTACGATGGTTGAAGATGGGGTAGAACTACCAATACTAGAGAGTTATGTTGAAAGAATCCTCCCATTAATGGAATTAGAACAGTCCATTAAACATTGTATTGATGACAATGGGCATGTGATGGATGGAGCAAGTGATAAACTCAGGTCAATTCGAGTTCAGCTTAGAAGTAGTGAATCAAGAATCCGTGAAAAATTAGAAAATATCGTACGATCATCCTCTGCTCAAAAAACATTGTCGGATGCCATTATAACAATAAGAAATGATCGCTACGTTATTCCAGTAAAGCAGGAGTACCGGGGAACATATGGTGGTATTGTTCATGACCAATCTTCTTCAGGTGCAACTTTATTTATAGAACCTCAATCTGTTGTTGACCTGAATAATACGCTACAGGAAGCACGTGTTCAAGAGAAGCTTGAAATTGAGAAAATCCTTTTTGAACTTACGGGTGAAGTGGCTGAAGTTGCCGATAGCTTACTTGAAAATGTAAATATTCTAGCAGACCTAGACTTTATGTTTGCAAAGGCTGGCTATAGCCAAAAAATTAGAGCATCTAAACCAACAATGAATAATGATGGTCATATCCGAGTTTTTAAAGCACGTCATCCATTGATTAACCCAGATGAAGTTGTTCCAAATGATATAGAACTAGGTAGAGACTATACATCAATTGTTATCACCGGTCCAAATACGGGTGGAAAAACAGTTACATTAAAGACCTTAGGTTTGTTTACTTTGATGGCACAATCTGGTCTGCAGATACCTGCCTTAGATGGTTCTGAACTTGCAGTATTTGAAAATGTTTACGCTGATATTGGGGATGAACAATCAATTGAGCAAAGCTTAAGTACCTTTTCATCTCATATGGTGAATATAGTGGATATATTAAATAAGGTAGATTCCAACAGTTTAGTATTATTCGATGAGTTAGGTGCTGGAACCGATCCACAGGAAGGTGCTGCACTTGCTATCTCAATCTTAGATGAAGTCTACAACAGAGGTGCAAGAGTAATTGCAACAACACATTATCCTGAATTGAAAGCATATGGGTATAATCGTGAAGGAGTTATAAATGCTAGTGTTGAATTTGATATAGAGACTCTAAGTCCAACTTACAAATTATTAATTGGAGTACCAGGAAGAAGTAATGCGTTTGAAATCTCAAAAAGACTTGGGCTCAAAGAGGATGTCATAACTAGAGCAAAAGAACATGTTAGCACTGAAAGCAATACGGTAGAAAATATGATAGCCTCACTTGAAAAAAGTAAGAGAGAAGCAGAAGCAGAATTAACAGAGGCCGAGACAATTCGGAAAGATGCCCAAACTCTGCATAATGAACTTCAGAAACAAATTCAAGAATTCAATGATAAACGTGACAAGCTTTTTGATAAGGCTCAAGACAAGGCACATGAAACAATTAATAAAGCAAAACAAGAAGCAGAAGAGATTATAAAAGAGTTACGTAAAATGCGAACTGATCAACATGCTTTTGTTAAAGAGCATGAGCTAATTGAAGCGAAGAGACGATTGGAAGAAGCATCCCCAAATTTAAGCAAGAAAAAACAAGTCAGTACAGCAAAAGTGAAACAAGATTTTCAAGTTGGAGATGAAGTGAAAGTAATTAGCTTCAACCAAAAAGGGCATCTGTTAGAAAAAGTTGGTTCAAAAGATTGGCAAGTTCAAATGGGTATCATGAAAATGAAGGTAAACGAGGCTGATTTGGAATATGTTAGCAGACCAAAGCCAGTAGAAACTAAACCTCTTGCTACTGTAAAGGGAAAAGATTATCACGTTAGTTTAGAACTTGATCTAAGAGGAGAAAGATTTGAAAATGCGCTAGTACGAGTTGAAAAGTATATTGATGATGCTCTTCTAGCCGGTTATCCAAGAGTGTCAATTATACATGGAAAAGGTACTGGAGCTCTCAGGCAAGGAGTACAAGAATACTTGAAGAACCACCGATCTGTGAAGTCGATTCGATTTGGTGAGCCAGGAGAAGGTGGAAGTGGTGTTACAGTCGTCACTTTTAAGTAGATAGAGAATGTAGAGGTAATCCTATAATTTAATTAGGGAGATTATACTTATGAATGAATTTTGGGAGAATGAGCTAGTTTCAACAGCTGCACACTATAGTGTCGTTATCTTGTGTATTTTCGTTTCCTTGGCGATTTTCGAACTTGTAACGAAATATCGTAATTGGGAAGAAATACAAAGAGGGAATTTGGCAGTTGCTATGGCTACAGGCGGAAAAATTTTTGGTTTGGCAAATATTTTTAGATATTCTATTAATAATCATGATTCTCTATTAACAATGGTGGGTTGGGGATTCTTTGGGTTTATACTATTATTGTTGGGGTACTTTATTTTTGAATTTCTAACTCCTAAATTTAAAATTGACGAAGAAATTGCACGTGATAATCGGGCTGTTGGTTTTATATCACTAACCATTTCAGTTGGTTTATCATTCGTCATCGGTGCAGGTATAGGGTAAGGTGAAACTAGATGGAAACATTAGCAAAAGTACTTTTAGGTCTATGCGGCCTCTTTATATTGATAGGAATAATATATATGACGTTCTTTGCATAACAATCAGTAAAAGGCATTCAATTTTGGATGCCTTTTATTATTTAAATTTAAACATTTATTTAAACTCCAATTGTCACAATATTGCGTATGTACTATAATGGAGAAAATGGTTAGAATATTCAAAACGTAATTGTTTTGGATATAAAATATATTAAGGAGGGGAAATAAGATGGAACAACGTAAACCATGGTTAAAGCAATACCCAAAAGAGATACCACATTCACTTGATTATGGTAATAAGTCTTTACAATCCTATTTGAAGGATGTAACAAAGGAGTACCCAAACAAAAAAGCAATACACTTTCTAGGTAAGGAATTGACGTATGCTGAACTTTACGAGAGTTCGCTTAAATTTGCAAACTATCTAAAGAAAATTGGGCTTGAGAAAGGTGATAGAGTTGCAATCATGCTTCCGAATTGCCCACAAGGTGTAATCGCTTACTATGGTACATTATTTGCAGGTGGAGTAGTTGTTCAGACAAACCCACTTTATATGGAACGCGAAATAGAATATCAAATGAACGATTCTGGCTCTAAAATAATCATTACACTCGATATTCTATATCCAAGAGTTTCAAAAGTGAAAGCGCAAACATGCCTTGAACATATTATCGTGACTGGGATTAAAGATTTTTTACCTTTTCCAAAGAACATGATTTACCCATTTATTCAGAAAAAACAATATGGGATTGTTGTAAAGGTAGAACATCAAGGGGAAAATCATTTACTTACAGAAATCTTAAAGTCGAGTGAAGCAAAAGAAATCGAATTAGACATTAATCCAGAAGAAGATATTGCTTTATTGCAATATACAGGTGGTACGACCGGCTTTCCAAAGGGTGTAATGCTAACACACAGAAATCTTGTAGCTAATACTTTAATGTGTACAACTTGGATGTATAATTGCAAAAGAGGGGAAGAGTCTGTTCTAGGAATATTACCATTTTTCCATGTGTATGGCATGACAACTGTTATGAATCTTTCAATCATGCAGGCTTATAAGATGGTATTATTACCAAAATTTGACGCAACAGACACCTTAAAGACCATTCAGAAATTCAAACCAACCTTATTTCCTGGTGCACCGACTATCTATATCGCATTACTAAATCATCCTGACATTAAAAAATATGATTTATCCTCAGTTCAAGCGTGCATAAGTGGTTCTGCACCCCTTCCGGTTGAAGTGCAAGAGCAGTTTGAAGAGGTAACAGGTGGTAAAGTAGTTGAAGGTTATGGTTTATCTGAAGCGTCACCGGTGACACATTCGAATTTCCTTTGGGGGAAAAGAGTAAGTGGGAGTATTGGATTACCATGGCCCGATACAGATGCTAAAATCATTGATATGCAAACTGGCGAGGAAGCAGAAGTCAAGCAAATTGGTGAAGTTATCATTCGTGGTCCACAGGTAATGAAAGGGTATTGGAATAGACCAGAAGAAACTGAAGCAACACTCAAAGACGGTTGGCTATTAACTGGAGATTTAGGTTATATGGATGAGGACGGATACTTCTATATTGTTGATCGCAAAAAAGATATGATTATCGCAGGTGGATATAATATTTATCCTCGTGAGATTGAAGAAGTACTATATGAGCATGATAAAGTTCAAGAGGTTGTTGTTGCAGGTATCCCGGATCCTTACCGAGGAGAAACTGTAAAAGCGTATGTAGTAGCTAAAGAGGGTAAAACAATAACTGAGGCTGAATTAGATGAATATGCCAGAAAACACTTGGCTGCATATAAGGTGCCTAGAAAATACGAATTCCGAAAAGAACTTCCAAAGACTGCGGTAGGGAAAATATTGAGAAGAGCTTTAGTGGATGAAGAGAAGGATAAAATCAAGCAGGCTTAATGTTAAAGGTTATCAATATACTTTGCAATAGACGGTTCACCAATGTTAGACACATCATGCAAAGAGCCATGATAACAGAGCGTGGCTCTTCTTAGCTAACACAAACTTGACAGCAGTTAATTAAGGCCTTATTATAAAAATATGAATGACGATTCATTCATTTTATGAAAGGAAGTAACATAGTTGAAACGAACGAAGCCAAAATTCAAACAAATTATAGATGCAGCAGTAGTCGTAATTGCCGAGAACGGCTACCATCAAGCACAAGTTTCAAAGATTGCAAAACAAGCAGGAGTAGCTGATGGGACAATTTACCTCTACTTTAAAAACAAAGAAGATATTCTCGTTTCCTTGTTCCAAGAAAAGATGGGCAATTTTATCGAGAAAATTGAAGAAGAAATTGCAGGAAAACAGACTGCTGCAGAGAAATTGTTAATGTTGGTGGAAAAACACTTTTCCTTATTAGCTGCTGATCATGATTTAGCGATTGTTACCCAACTAGAATTACGTCAATCTAATAAAGAACTTAGACTTCGAATAAATGAAGTTCTAAAAGGTTACTTGAAGGTCGTTGATCAAATCATTATTCAGGGTAAAGAAAATGGCGAGTTCAGGGCTGATTTAGACGTTCGACTAGCAAGGCAGATGGTTTTCGGTACTATAGACGAGACTGTCACCACTTGGGTTATGAATGAACAAAAATATGATCTCTTAAAGTTAACAGGACAAGTACACCAACTATTGATCTACGGATGTGGATTCTTCAAGCCTAATAGTTAGGGGGAAAGCAAATGGCATTACTAAGTACAACAATTGAGGAAAGAATTGCCACAATTACAATTAATCATCCACCTGCAAATGCTTTATCATCTTTAGTCCTAAAGGAGCTATCGGGAGTACTTGATGGTCTTGAGACTAATGAAGAAGTTAGAGTAATTGTTTTAAAAGGAGAGGGCAGATTCTTCTCTGCAGGTGCAGATATTAAAGAATTTACGACTGTTTCAAATGGAGAAGAGTTCTCAAAGCTGTCTACATACGGGCAGGATCTATTTGAAAGAATGGAAAACTTCACCAAACCAATCATTGCTAGCATTCATGGAGCTGCACTAGGTGGTGGCTTAGAATTAGCAATGGGTTGTCACTTTAGAATTGTAAGTGAAACTGCAAAGTTAGGTCTTCCAGAACTTCAATTAGGATTAATCCCTGGTTTTGCTGGAACAGCTAGACTACCAAAGTTTATTGGTGTGTCTAAAGCAGCTGAAATGCTTTGGACAAGTGACCCTATTAGTGGAAAGGAAGCTGTTCAGTTTGGATTAGCAAACCATGCATTTCCAGAGGAGAGCTTAGTAGAAGAAACATACAAAATTGCTAAAAAGATTGCTGCGAAAAGCCCAATCTCCATTGCTGCTACCATCGAGTTATTAAATATTGCTAAGACAAAACAATACCATGCGGGTGTTGCAAGAGAGGCTGAGTTATTCGGTCAAGTCTTTACATCAGAGGATGGCCAAGAAGGTATCCAAGCTTTTATTGAAAAGCGTCAACCTCAATTCAAAGGAAAATAAAGATTATTTTAAACTATTTTTCTATTCAATATTCAGAAATTATAGTAAAATAGTTATATAAGGTTTTAGAATTATTAAAACTTATAAGCTTTTAATTTTGTAGGAGGGGAAACAATGAACATCTTTGTTATTATGAAAAGAACATTTGACACAGAAGAGAAGATTGTAGTTAAAAACGGTCAAATTAGTGAAGATGGTGCCGAATTTATAATTAACCCTTATGATGAATATGCCATTGAAGAAGCGATTCAAGTTAGAGACGCAAACGGTGGCGAGGTAACTGTTGTAACTGTTGGTACAGAGGATGCTGAGAAAGAACTTCGTACTGCTTTAGCAATGGGTGCTGATAAAGCAGTTCTTATCAATACAGAAGATGATGTAGAAGCAGGAGATCAGTTTACAACTGCTAAAATCATTTCTGAATTCTTAAAAGATAAAGAAGTTGACCTAATCTTAGGTGGTAATGTAGCAATTGATGGTGGGTCTGGACAAGTTGGACCACGTGTTGCAGAATTACTAGATATTCCATATGTTACAACAATTACTAAATTAGAAATCAATGGAAAGAATGTTACTGTTACTCGTGATGTTGAAGGAGACTCTGAAGTAATTGAAACAACACTACCATTATTAGTAACTGCACAACAAGGATTAAATGAGCCTCGTTATCCTTCTCTACCTGGGATTATGAAAGCTAAGAAAAAGCCTCTAGAAGAATTAGAACTAGATGACTTAGATTTAGAAGAAGATGATGTAGAAGCAAAAACAAAAACTATTGAAATCTATTTACCACCTAAAAAAGAAGCTGGTAAAGTTCTTCAAGGTGAATTAGCTGACCAAGTTAAAGAACTGGTTTCATTACTTCATACTGAAGCAAAAGTAGTGTAAGAGACTTATAAATATATCACTCTACTAAAATTAGGGGGTAAAATAAAATGGCAAGAAAAGTGTTAGTATTAGCTGAAGCACGTGATAACTCATTACGTAATGTTTCATTTGAAACGATTTCTGCAGGTAAAACAGTTGCTGAAGGTGGAGAAGTTGTAGCTGTCTTACTAGGAGACGGTGTTAGCTCATTAGCTACTGAATTATTTCACTACGGTGCAGATAAAGTAGTAACAGTTGAAGACGAAAAATTGAAAACGTATACACCTGATGGATATGCTCAAGCTTTATTAGCTGTTATTGATGCTGAAAGTCCAGAAGGATTAGTGATTGGACACACTGCATTAGGAAAAGACTTAGCTCCTAAAATTGCTGGTAAGCTAAATTCTGGATTAATTTCTGATGCAACAGATGTTGAGGCAACAGGCGGTAATCTTGTGTTTACAAGACCAATCTACTCAGGTAAAGCATTTGAGAAGAAAATTATTACTGATGGATTAATCTTTGCTACAATCCGTCCAAATAACATTGCTCCTTTAGCAAAAGACGAGTCACGTACAGGTGAAGTGTCTTCATTATCAGTTGATATTAAAGACTTACGTACAATTGTAAAGGAAGTAGTGAGAAAAGCATCTGAAGGTGTTGACTTGTCAGAGGCAAAGGTTGTTATTGCTGGTGGTCGTGGAGTGAAAAGCGAAGATGGATTTGAACCATTAAAAGAACTAGCTAATGTTCTTGGTGGAGCAATTGGTGCTTCTCGTGGAGCTTGTGACGCTGAATACTGTGATTATTCACTACAAATCGGCCAAACAGGTAAAGTAGTTACACCAGACCTATATATTGCTTGCGGTATCTCAGGTGCAATTCAACATTTAGCTGGTATGTCTAACTCTAAAGTTATCGTAGCTATCAATAAAGACCCAGAAGCAAACATCTTCAAAGTAGCTGATTACGGAATCGTTGGAGACTTATTTGAAGTTGTACCACTTCTTACAGAAGAGTTTAAAAAACTGAAAGTACATTCTTAACATAAAGAGGCAGCCAAGTGGTTGCCTTTTATTTATGAATATAGGCTACTTGATTTGGAGGCTCACGGACCGCCCGCGGAAAGCGAGTGCCTTCAGCTGAAATCAACGGGTTAGTGTAACTAATAAACAAATATAATGCTTTAAATTAGGGTATTTTACTTACATAGATTTAACCGTCCTAGCATATATTACGTACGAAGCAAATAATTAGCATCTAAAACTTCCAGGTGATATACTGTGTTTAGCTACTCAGAATAACGGTAAATTATTCTGGAGGTGTTAGTTACTTAGGTATTCACATGCTAGGTTAACTACAATATATAAACGTTTTAAAGGAGGAAAAAAATATGGCAATTTCAAATGTAACAGATCAAAATTTCAATACGGAAACTAGCGAAGGTCTAGTTCTTGCAGATTTCTGGGCTCCATGGTGTGGACCTTGTAAAATGATTGCTCCTGTATTAGAAGAATTAGACTCAGAAATGGGTGAAAAAGTTAAAATCGTGAAAATCGATGTTGACGAAAATCAAGAGACTGCAGGGAAATTCGGAGTTATGAGTATCCCAACATTACTAGTTATGAAAAACGGCGAAGTTGTAGATAAGGTTGTTGGATTCCAACCTAAAGATGCACTTGCTGAATTACTAAACAAACACGCATAATCCAACAACAGCCTATATAATTAGGCTGTTTTTTTTGTATTTCTTAGGAAATATTGTCGAAAGCTATTTTTTAGGTAAGTCTTTGTTGTAACAAAAAAAAATTAAAACTAATGTTGAGAGTTAGGTTATTCGCTAGAATCCACGAGACTCCTGCGGGAGTAGGACGTCAACGGGAGACCCCACAGGTGCGTAGCGCCGGGAGGCCCCCGGACTGCCCGCGGAAAGCGAGTGGATTCTAGCGAATAACTCCCTGTTACCTTTTTTTTTGGTATAAAAGACAATTACTTTATTTTACAAGTCCTAGTGTACACAAATCATGATACAATAAGTGTTAGTTAAATTCTCAACATTGTGTAATGGAGTGGTTGCAAATGCATGATCACCTAAAAGAAAAACTTTCCGTACTTCCAGATCAACCAGGCTGCTATTTAATGAAGGATAAAAATGGGACGATTATCTATGTAGGGAAAGCAAAAATATTAAAAAATAGAGTTCGATCTTATTTTACTGGTTCTCATGACGGTAAGACGCTACGCTTAGTTCAAGAGATTGTTGATTTTGAATATATTGTAACACCTTCAAACATAGATGCATTAGTACTAGAAATGAACTTAATTAAAAAATATGACCCAAAATATAATGTGATGTTAAAGGATGATAAAAGTTATCCTTTTATTAAGATTACCGCTGAAAGACATCCAAGATTACTCATAACCCGTAATGTGAAAAAAGATAAAGGGAAATACTTTGGCCCTTATCCAAATGCACAGGCGGCTAGTGAAACGAAAAAGCTATTAGACCGAATCTATCCGCTTAGAAAATGTTCTACTTTGCCTGATAAAGTATGTCTTTATTATCATATTGGTCAGTGCTTAGCACCTTGTATCCAGTCGGTTTCAGAAGAGCAAAATAAACAGTTGGTGGATGAGATTTCCAAGTTTTTAAATGGTGGTTACAAGGAAATTAAAACTAACTTAACTGAGAAAATGATTAATGCTTCTGAAAACCTTGACTTTGAAAGAGCAAAAGAATATCGAGATCAAATAGCGCATATTGAAACAACAATGGAAAGACAAAAGATGACGATGACTGACTTTGTAGATCGCGATGTATTCGGTTTTTCTTATGACAAAGGCTGGATGTGTGTACAAGTCTTTTTTATTAGGCAAGGGAAATTAATAGAGCGTGAAGTTTCTTTATTCCCATTTTATGATGAGCCTGAGGAAGATTTCCTAACATTTTTAGGGCAATTTTACTCGCAAAATAATCATTTTAAACCCAAAGAAATTCTATTACCTAAGACGGTAGACAAGGAAATGGTAGAAAAACTTTTAGAAGTAAGTGTGTTTCAGCCTAGTAAGGGGCAGAAGAAGGATTTAATAGATTTAGCAACTAAAAATGCTTTTATTGCGATAAAAGAGAAATTCTCCCTAATTGAAAGAGATGAAGAGAGAACGATTAAGGCAGTTGAACAGTTAGGTATCCACTTAGGAATTGCTACACCTCATCGGATTGAGGCTTTTGATAATTCTAATATACAAGGAACAGATCCTGTTTCTGCGATGATTGTGTTTATAGATGGCAAGCCTGAGAAAAAAGAGTATCGAAAGTATAAAATTAAGTCCGTAATCGGTCCAGATGATTATGAATCGATGCGAGAAGTCGTTAGAAGGCGATATTCAAGAGTACTAAAGGAACAACTACCACTACCTGATTTAATTATTATTGATGGTGGTAAAGGTCATTTAGCGGCAGTTAGGGATGTATTAGAGAATGAGCTAGGATTAGAGGTTCCGACAGCAGGGCTTGCTAAGGATGAAAGACATAGAACTTCAGAGTTATTATTGGGAGAGACTGCTGAAATTATCCAGCTACCACGAAATAGTCAAGAGTTTTATCTATTACAGCGAATTCAAGATGAAGTTCATCGATTTGCAATAACTTTTCATCGTCAAATTAGAGGGAAGTCTGCATTTCAATCTGTTCTGGATGATATACCTGGTGTGGGAGAAAAAAGAAAGAAAGCACTTCTTAAACATTTTGGCTCGATAAAAAAACTACGTTCAGCAACTATAGAAGAAATTGTAGAGGCTAAAATACCTCGCCAAACTGCGGAGATAATCTATGAGAAATTAAGAAATTAATTCTTGTATTTTTACATCCAATTCTGATATAATTACAACTAATTTGATATTCATACACTTCAGAAACTGAAGTGAAGATAGAGGTGCGTGCTTTATAAGTAGGCAGTGGGAGGAGAATGAGCTCTGTAAATCACTGTTTGAAAGGGAAGCTCGCCGAAGTGATAAAACGCTCATTTTGTTTTTTCGCTGGTTTTGCATTTAATAGATGTAAGACTGTCAAGATTTACTCTTGGAGGGCTATCTCACGAAGTGACACGTAATTATCGTTATCACTGCAATGAGATGTTAGTCTCATTGCTTTTTTGCGTTTTAGAGAACTTAATGAAGAGGATGATAAAATAATGGGAATCATTGTACAAAAATTTGGTGGTACATCGGTTGGTTCAATTGAGCGTATTCAGAACGTTGCAAATCGAGTTGTTCATGAGGTAGACAAAGGTAATAAAGTGGTTGTTGTCGTTTCTGCTATGGGAAAATCAACAGATGAACTTGTGTCTTTAGCGAAGCAAATTAGTAAAAATCCTAGCAAGCGTGAAATGGATATGCTTCTTTCAACAGGAGAACAAGTTACCATTTCATTATTAACATTAGCATTACAAGAAAAAGGATATGATTCAATATCATTTACAGGATGGCAAGCTGGCATTGAGACTGAAGCGATACATAGCAATGCACGTATCGTAAATATAGATACAAAGAAATTAAACGAAAGTTTAAATAAAGGACAAATTGTTGTGGTTGCTGGATTCCAAGGAATTACAGTAGATGGTGCTATTACTACACTTGGGAGAGGTGGATCTGATACAACAGCAGTTGCTTTGGCTGCCGCATTAAAAGCTGATAAGTGTGATATATATACTGATGTAACTGGAGTCTTTACTACTGATCCACGCTATATAAAAACTGCAAGAAAATTACAGTCTGTCTCCTATGATGAAATGTTGGAACTAGCTAATTTAGGTGCAGGCGTACTTCACCCCAGAGCAGTTGAATTTGCCAAAAATTACTTAATGCCTTTAGAGGTTAGATCAAGCATGGAGTTAGAAAATGGGACAATCATCGAGGAGGAAGTTTCAATGGAAAAAAACTTAATTGTTAGAGGCATTGCATTTGAAGACCAAGTAACAAGGGTAACAGTCTGTGGATTACCTAATGAACTACAGACATTATCTAAAATCTTTACAACATTAGCACAGAATGGCTTAAATGTGGATATTATCATTCAAAGTACAACCAATGATAATACAACATCTATTTCTTTCTCAGTTAAAACAGCTGATTTAGAGGATACTCTTCATGTATTAAATAGTAACCGTGAGGAGCTTAAGTTTACTGAAATTCAGCATGAAAGTGGATTGGCCAAGGTCTCTATTGTTGGCTCAGGAATGATTTCCAACCCCGGAGTAGCAGCCGAAATGTTTCAAGTGCTAGCAAATCACGAAATTCAAGTGAAAATGGTAAGTACATCTGAAATCAAAGTATCGACCGTAGTTGAGCAGGTGAACATGGTCAAGGCAGTAGATGCCCTACATGAGGCATTTAGTTTATCAGTTTCTGACAAATCAGAGGTTACAATTTAGATAATGAAAAAAGGTGCGACACAAACTGTGTAGCACCTTTTCCATTAACCATTAAATATGTTTAATGATGTCCTTTTTGTCAGTTTTTACTGTGAAAATGACCTTTAAGGCCCTGTTTTTCTGTTGTTCATATGCTTCAGATAATTGACCTTTTTGGTGTTCAATTTGTTGAGCCAAAAAGCCTGATTCGAGTTGGAAAGTGGAAGGTTCTTTACTAGAGAGACGATTCGAAACGAGATCACCTGTTAAATGGAACTCGAGTTCTTCTTTCTTATCCTTATCGAGTGTCAATTGTCCCCAACCAGCTTTACTGAAAAAATCAACAATCATCTCTATTGAGTCTAAAGGATACTTCCTAGCTAAATTTTTACCAGCCCAATATAATAGCTGAGGAGTATCTTTGCCGAGTAGATCAGGTATTAAAACTTCTCTTAATAATTCATAACCGAAGCTTGGTACTTGTTTTTCATCAAAAAATGATTTATTTACATCTAAGATAGTATTTCTCACACGATTCCCCTCTTTCTCTAAATTATTATATAACAAGAAGGTGGATTAAAAACATGAATTTTTTTGTCGAATAAATACTGATTATGATTCTAAATTAATTATTTGATATTAGTTGTAAGTAATTGGTAATAGCGGTAATTGAATTGTTTTAATTTGAACAATTTGTGTACAGGATTCCTTGACGCTACTTCTGTATGAGAGTAAAATGTATTTGTTACATTATATTGATAAAGAAATATCTACAATAGCATTGTCAATTATTGTCTCATCTCTGAAGAGTTGGGCGAATTTTGACATCTATTGCAAGGGTTTTCATTTTATCAATTAATAATATAAGTGAATGTATGCTTAACAGCAGCAACAAAGAGTTCCATAAAGATATGGTGCTAAAATTTAAGGGGGTAAATTAATGGGAGGAAATCGTGAGTTTTTTTATCGTCGACTCCATTCACTTCTAGGTGTTGTTCCAGTTGGAATATTCTTAATTCAACACTTAATTGTGAATCATTTTGCGACAAAGGGAGTAGAGGCATTTAACAATGCTGCTCATTTTATGGAAAGTCTTCCTTTTCGTTATGTATTAGAGGCTGTAATTATCTTTATTCCAATTATCTTCCATGCTGTTTATGGACTTTACATTGCGTTTACAGCTAAAAACAATGTTAGCAATTATAGTTTTTTCCGAAACCAAATGTTCTTATTACAACGTGTAACAGGTATTATTACACTTATCTTTATCGTTTGGCATGTTTGGGAAACTCGTATTGCAGCTGCATTAGGTGCTGAAGTTAACTTTCAAATGATGGAAAACATCCTAGCTAATCCTTTCATGCTAGTATTCTACATTGTGGGTGTTGTTTCTACAATCTTCCATTTTGCGAACGGCTTGTGGTCATTCTGTGTAAGCTGGGGAATTACAGTTTCTCCACGTTCTCAATTAATTTCTACTTATGTAACACTTGGTATTTTCGTAGCACTATCTTTCGTAGGATTACGTGCGATTTTTGCATTTGTATAAACTAAAAAACTATAATTTAAGTTTATTAGAATAAATGATTTAAGCTCGTTATTGCATATGTAATAACTTTTGAGGGGTGAGTTACTATGGGTAAAGGAAGAATTATCGTAGTCGGCGGTGGTTTAGCTGGCTTAATGGCAACGATTAAAGCTGCTGAAGCAGGAGTACAAGTAGATTTATTTTCACTTGTTCCGGTAAAACGTTCTCACTCTGTTTGTGCACAAGGTGGGATTAATGGAGCTGTAAATACGAAGGGTGAAGGAGATTCTCCGTGGGAACACTTTGATGATACAGTTTACGGTGGAGATTTCTTAGCAAACCAACCACCTGTAAAAGCTATGACTGAGGCGGCTCCTGGAATTATTCATTTATTAGACCGTATGGGTGTAATGTTTAACAGAACTCCAGAAGGACTACTTGATTTCCGTCGTTTTGGAGGTACTCAGCATCACCGTACAGCATTTGCTGGTGCAACAACAGGTCAACAATTACTTTATGCTTTGGATGAGCAAGTTCGTCGTTATGAAGTGGCAGGACTAGTTACAAAGTATGAAGGATGGGAATTTTTAGGTGCTATTATTGATGATGAGGGTGTTTGTCGAGGTATTACAGGTCAGGACTTAACAACAATGGAAATTAAGGCTTTCGCTGCTGATGCTGTAATTATGGCAACAGGCGGACCTGGGATTATTTTCGGTAAATCAACTAACTCAGTTATTAATACTGGTTCTGCTGCATCTATCGTATATCAACAAGGTGCAATTTATTCAAATGGTGAGTTTATTCAAATTCACCCTACAGCTATCCCGGGAGATGATAAGCTTCGTTTGATGAGTGAATCAGCTCGTGGTGAGGGTGGACGTGTTTGGACTTATAAAGATGGAAAGCCATGGTATTTCCTAGAAGAGAAATATCCTGCTTACGGAAACTTAGTACCACGTGATATCGCAACTCGTGAGATCTTCCACGTATGTGTAGACTTAAAAGCTGGTATTAACGGAGAAAACATGGTGTATTTAGATCTTTCTCATAAAGATCCTAAAGAGCTTGATATTAAACTTGGTGGAATCATTGAAATCTATGAGAAATTCATGGGTGATGATCCTCGTAAAGTGCCAATGAAAATTTTCCCTGCTGTTCACTATTCAATGGGTGGACTATGGGTTGACTACGACCAAATGACGAATATTCCAGGCCTTTTTGCAGCTGGTGAGTGTGATTACTCTCAACACGGTGCAAACCGTTTAGGGGCTAACTCATTATTATCTGCTATTTATGGTGGTATGGTTGCTGGTCCAAATGCAATTCGTTACATGAATGGATTAGAAAAGAGTACGGATGCAATTCCTTCTTCAGTATTTGACCGTCACGTTAAAGAACAAGAAGACAAGTGGAATTCAATCATGAGCATGGACGGTAACGAAAATGCATATGTCCTACACAAAGAACTTGGTGAGTGGATGACAGATAATGTTACTGTTGTTAGATACAATGATAAGTTATTGAAAACAGATGAGAAAATCCAAGAGCTACTTGAGCGTTTTGGAAATATCAATATTAATGATACTGCGAAATGGAGCAACCAAGGTGCAGTATTTACTCGTCAATTAGAAAACATGCTTCATCTTTCTCGTGTTGTAACACTTGGTGCTTACAACCGTAATGAGAGCCGTGGAGCACATTATAAACCAGAATTCACTGAGCGTAATGATGAAGAGTGGTTAAAAACAACAATGGCTAAATTTAAAGATAGTAAGTCTGCGCCACAATTTAGCTATGAGGATGTTGATACATCTTTAATTCAGCCACGTAAGCGTGATTACTCTAAGAAAAAGGGGGAGAACTAAAACATGAGTGAAAACAAAATTGTTCATTTTATTATTACTCGTCAAGATAGTCCTGAAACAGCCCCTTATACACAGGAATTTAAAATTCCATATCGTCCGAACATGAATGTAATCTCAGCACTAATGGAGATCAGACGTAATCCAGTGGATGCTAGAGGAAATCAAACAGTACCAATCTCTTGGGACATGAACTGTCTTGAGGAAGTATGTGGTGCGTGTTCGATGATTATCAATGGTAAACCACGTCAGTCTTGTACTGCACTTGTTGATCAACTAGAGCAGCCAATTCGTTTGGAGCCAATGAGAACATTCCCAGTAGTTCGTGATTTACAGGTAGATCGTAAGAGAATGTTTGATTCTCTTAAAAAGGTAAAAGCATGGATTCCGATTGATGGAACTTATGATTTAGGTCCTGGACCACGTATGCCTGAAACAAAGCGTCAGTGGGCATATGAGCTTTCAAAATGTATGACATGTGGTGTGTGTTTAGAGGCTTGTCCTAATGTAAATAGTAAATCTGATTTCATTGGACCTGCACCTTTATCCCAAGTTCGTTTATTCAATGCTCACCCAACTGGTGAAATGAATAAAGCAGAACGTCTAAATTCAATCATGGGTGATGGTGGTCTTGCGAACTGTGGTAACTCACAAAACTGTGTGCAATCCTGTCCAAAGGGTATCCCTTTAACAACATCAATTGCAGCATTAAACAGAGATACAACAATCCAATCATTCCGAAACTTCTTCGGAAGTGATCAAGCGTAATAGTAAAAGCCTCTTCAAATTATTGAAGGGGCTTTTTTACTAATGCTCTTTTCGTAAAGTTTGTTGCTTTTATCTGTATTTAACAAGAGTGGATTGGAGCGGAAGGCACTTGACTCCTGCGGGAAGTAGAGGAATATCCGGCGAGACCCCACAGGCGTATGCGCCGAGGAGGCTCGCATTCCTCCCGGCGGAAAGCAAGTGCCTGCAGCGCAAAGGAACGGTCAATGTTCACTGTTAAAACAACATTCTTTTAGAAAAGAACCTTTATTAAATACCAAAAGTTAGGAGCATCTTAGGATGAAAAACATACCTTATATTAATGATTTATCCTCATGGAAAGAATCATTCGAATTTAGTCATAAAATTAAAGTCCGTTTTTCAGAAACAGACATGTTTGGACACTTGAACAACACAATTCCTTTTATCTATTTTGAAGAGGCGCGAATCGAGTTCTTTAAAGCGTTAGGGTTTATGCAAGAATGGACCAAACCAGCAAGCGAAGTTATCCCTGTTGTAGCAGATCTTCAGTGTGATTTTGTAAAGCAGGTTTATTTTGATCAAGTCATCGACATCTATGTTAAGGTTCACAAAATTGGCAACTCGTCGATTGATCTTCATTATATGGGTGGGGATGAGCATAAAAATGCCTTCTTTACAGGTAGAGGAACAATTGTTCAAATGTCGAAGAAGAAGGCTAAGGGCGTACCATGGTCAACAGATATGAGAAACGTAATAGAAAATGTATCAAAGGAACTTATTTTCATATAAAAATAGGCGATTAATAATAATACATATCGTAATTTCAGTCACAGGAAACGCATTTACCTCATAGTATATGTTGACTAAATATATACCCATCCGGTAGTTCAGCTCTGGCTAAGGCAAGGAGGGTTACAGTACTTGAAGGAGAATGAGTTTCAACCAAAGCCACTACTCACAAAGAGAGAAAGAGAAGTTTTTGAACTATTAGTTCAGGACAAAACAACAAAAGAAATCGCCAGTGATTTGTTTATTAGTGAAAAAACGGTTAGAAATCACATTTCGAATGCGATGCAAAAGCTTGGTGTCAAGGGGCGCTCTCAAGCAGTTGTCGAGCTCCTTCGAATGGGCGAACTTAAGCTTTAAGTACAATCAGCTATCTTACAACAAAAGTAAGGTAGCTGATTTGTTTTATAGCAAATCCCCCCTTAAAGTTTGTTGGTAGAACTCACTAAATATAGGTGTGTAATCTAAATGTTACTTGCATTTTTGACGAAAAAAGTAGAAAATAAAATAAATTAGTAGAGAATGTGGTTAAATTCTATAAAGGGGGATGATTATGTCAATTCAAGGACATCAAACGGTAAGTGAAGATCAGGTAGTTGCAGATTTAGAAAAATCGTTAAGGTATATCTCGGCTATCATTAAACAAAAGGGTCGAGAAATTCTTAGTAATTATACAATTACTCCACCTCAGTTTGTTGCACTTCAATGGCTTTTTGAAGGTGGCGATATGACGATTGGTGAGCTTTCCAATAAAATGTTTCTCGCATGCAGCACAACTACAGACTTAATTGATCGAATGGAAAAGAATCATCTAGTTATGCGTGTTAAAGACCCTAACGACCGCCGAGTGGTAAGGATTCACCTGCTTGATGAAGGTGAGCGCATTATCGAGGAAGTAATACAAAAACGTCAGAATTACTTATCTGAAGTACTTGGTGATTTTTCAAAAGAAGAAATACTAGTTTTAGAGAAAAGTTTAGCTAAACTACATCATGAAATGAAAGCAGAATGAGGCGATTTTTTTGTACAGACCAATTGGAATTATCGATTCTGGGGTCGGTGGACTGACAGTAGCAAAAGAAATTATGCGTCAATTACCTAAAGAAGAAATTATCTACTTAGGCGACACTGCTAGGTGTCCGTATGGTCCAAGGCCTAAGAAAGAAGTTAGTCAATTTACTTGGGAAATGACAAATTACGTACTTGCTTACAACATAAAATTATTAGTCATTGCATGTAATACGGCAACCGCTCTAGTTTTGGACGATATTCAAGCAGAATTAAATATACCGGTAATTGGAGTTGTATTCCCTGGAGCAAGAACAGCACTTAAGGTAACTAAAAATCACAACATAGGTGTTATAGGGACAATTAATACAATAAATAGTGGAGCGTACGAAACGGCTCTTAAATCAATAAATAGTCAGATTAATGTAGAAAGCTTAGCTTGCCCTAGTTTTGTTCCATTAGTGGAAAGTGGAGATTTCAATAATGAAAAGGCAATGCAGATTGTGAAAGAATCTCTTCTTCCTTTTGAAGATAGTAGGATGGATACATTGATTCTAGGTTGTACACATTACCCATTATTGAGACCTACCATTCAAGAAGCTGTCGGAAATAGTGTGAATCTCATATGTTCCGGCGACGAGACGGCTAGGGAAGTAAGTACGATTCTTTACTACAATGGATTACTAAATAAAGGTTCTAATAAGAGAAACCACCTCTTCTTAACAACAGGAGAAAAAGAGATTTTTCAAAAGATCGCGTCACAATGGCTTGAACGACCAATTGAAAATATAAAAACAGTTCAGATTTAAACTCCAGTTATAGACTACTGGAGTTTTTTATCTTAATAGAAATAAATATATAAGAAAGAAGATTTCTTTTAGTAAAAGTCGGTCTAAAATGAAAAATAGCTCGTATACATAGTAGTACAAACCACCATGGGAGGGATTATGTATGCGAGATTTAACAAAGTCTAAAATTGCAGCAACAGTTATTGCTTCATCAGTATTACTATCGGGGTGTGGACTATTTGGAGGAGAACCAGCGGTAGAAGAAATTGACCCACCACAAGATGTGACGTATACGAATGAAGATATAGACACTACTGAGAGTGGAACTGAAATGGGAGATGAAGCATCAGTTGAATCAGTAACGAGGGAGCTTTATCTAGTAGATAAAAATGGAATGGTAGTTCCACAAACCTTTCAGCTTCCTAAATCCGAGGGTGTAGCTAAGCAGGTTTTAGAATACTTGGTAGAAGGTGGACCTGTTACAGAGATGCTGCCTAATGGTTTTAGAGCAGTACTACCACAAGATACTCAAGTAACTACAAATATGGATGGGAATACGGTTATTGTTGACTTTTCTAAAGAGTTTGCAAACTATCAACCAGAGGATGAGTTACGAATTTTACAATCGATAACGTATACACTTACTCAATTTGATTCCATAAAAAATGTTAAAATCCGTATAAATGGACATGAGCAAGATGAAATGCCTGTTAACGGTACCCCAATCGGGAATGGATTAAACCGATCAGCTGGCATTAACTTAGATAACAGTGAAGTAGTAGATATTACAAACACTAAACCTATCACGTTATACTTCTTAGCTGAGAACCAAGAGGGCATCTATTATGTACCAGTAACAAAGCGTATTGATAAATCAGAAACTGACGAGGACAATATTGCTGTCATTGTAAAAGAATTAATCGAAGGACCAGACTATAACTCAAGCCTATTAAGTGATTTTCAAACGGATGCAGCTCTTCTAAGTGCTACGTATGAAAATGGAAAAGTAACATTAGACTTTAACGAAAACATTTATGGTAGTTTCGAGGAAAAAATGATTTCTAGACATGTAATTAATTCCTTAGTATTATCTCTAACTGAACAACCAGGGATTGAAAGTGTTGCAATTACTGTCGCTGGTAATCCAGAAGTTATGACTGATGAAGGAAAAACGTTAACAGAACCTGTTACACGTCCTGAAAAAGTCAACACTGGTAGTTTTTAATCTTATTAATTTTGATATACTATAGGTAAGTTTAAAAAGAGGTTGGCTTAGTGCCCGCCTCTTCTTTATTGTGGAAGGTAGGGAATTGATATGAGAGTAGATGGGCGAGAAAACAATCAACTTAGGGAAATAAGCTTTGATCTAAATTTTATTAAGCACCCAGAAGGATCAGTATTAATTTCTGTGGGCGACACAAAGGTCATTTGTAATGCTTCAGTTGAAGATCGAGTGCCTCCATTTATGCGAGGTGAAGGAAAAGGGTGGATTACAGCAGAATACTCTATGCTACCAAGAGCAACTGAGCAAAGAACGATACGTGAGTCTAGTAAAGGAAAAGTGACAGGACGAACGATGGAAATCCAGCGTCTTATTGGTCGGTCTCTCCGTTCTGTTGTGAATTTAGAAGAGCTAGGTGAAAGAACTATTTGGATTGATTGTGATGTTATACAAGCTGATGGTGGGACAAGGACTGCTTCAATATCTGGAGCATATGTTGCAATGGTTATTGCTTTATCGAAATTAGTTAATCAGAAAAAGGTAAAGTCACTACCTATAACTGATTTCCTGGCTGCTACTTCTGTGGGTATTATCGATACACATGGGGAGATCCTCGATTTAAATTACATAGAAGATTCAAAAGCTGCAGTTGATATGAATATTATAATGACAGGGTCTGGACAGCTAGTAGAGGTCCAAGGGACTGGAGAAGAAGCAACCTTTTCGAGATCTCAATTAAATGAATTGTTAGACCTAGGTGAACATGGTATTAAAGAGATAGTTTCTATTCAAAAAGAAGTATTAAATGGTTTAGGAATAGAAGTGAAAATATCTGAAGGTGGAAAATGAAATGAAAGAGATTTTAATTGCAACAACAAATAAGGGAAAGGTCGCGGACTTCAAGACACTTTTAACACCCCTTGGTATAATTGTAAAATCCTTATTAGACTACAAAGATATAATAGATATAGAAGAGACAGGGGCAACTTTTACAGAAAATGCAATTCTAAAGGCAGAAGCCATCTCGAAACACTTTAAAACAAACGTAATTGCAGATGACTCTGGTCTAGCAATTGATGCATTACAAGGGAGACCAGGCGTGTATTCTGCTAGGTATGCAGGATTTGAAAAGAATGACCAAGCCAATATGGCGAAGGTGCTAGAAGAGCTAGAGGGTATACCAACAAATAAGCGTACTGCTAGGTTTCATTGTGTACTAGCGCTAGCTATACCAAATGACGAGACAAAAACTGTTGAAGGAACATGTGACGGGATTATTGCAACTTCACCTATTGGTGATCAAGGGTTTGGGTATGATCCGATCTTTTTCCTTCCTGAATTAGGGAAAACAATGGCTCAACTTTCAAAGGAAGAAAAAAATCAAATTAGTCATCGTGCTAATGCTTTCAAACAATTAAAGGGCCTACTAGAATCCATCAATCCTGGAAAGGAAACTAGCTTATGAGAGCTTTAATTGTAAGTGATAGCCACGGTTTGACTAACGAATTAGTAGTTTTAAAAGATAGACATATGACTGATGTTGATCTATTGATTCACTGCGGAGATTCTGAATTAATTCATAATGCAGATGAAATGTTACAATTTATTTCTGTAAGAGGAAATTGTGATCATGATCAGGAACTCCCGACTGAGCAAGTAGTGAAAGTGGGAGATAAAGAAGTGTTAATCACTCACGGTCATCTTTATAATGTAAAAATGACTTTAATGAACCTTAATTATCGTGCAAAGGAATTAGGAGCTTCAATTGTATGTTTTGGGCATTCCCATGTCGCAGGTGCAGAAATGATTGATGAAACGTTGTTTATAAATCCAGGTAGTATAAGACTTCCTAGACTAAGAAGGGAAAGAACTTATGCAATACTGGATTTGAAGGACAAAAATGCTTCTGTTAGTTTTTACGATATTAATGGTACAAAAGTTGATTCATTGACAACCGAGGTTCAGTTCACATAAAATATAAAGGTAGGTTAATAAGAGCACATTATTTTCCTACCTAAAAAACTTTGCAAAAAGTGTTGACTTTAGATCGCATGGTGAGTATAATAAAAAATGTCGCTAATGAGATATCGACAAAAACAACTTAGACAAAAACATTTAAAATACTATGTCCCAGTAGCTCAGCCGGATAGAGCACGAACGAATAAGCTACCTGAAAAAGCTTCAGCGTACTAATCGAGCTGCTACTTGAATAATCTTTCTGAGATTAGGACGTCATAACCTGATTGGTGTACTAAACTAAATATTATTATAACACAATGTCCCAGTAGCTCAGCCGGATAGAGCATACGCCTTCTAAGCGTACGGTCGGGAGTTCGAATCTCTCCTGGGACGCCATTTAAATCCTGTTATATTAACATTTATGAATATTTTGCCTTGCAAAATGTTGATAAATGACTAATATAGTGGGATTTTTTATTTTGTGCTCTATTTCCTCTTCTATTGTTTTATTTTCTACTAGTTGTTAAACTAAACCAAAATCATTATTTAAACGTCTGGAGTTGTAAACTGCTCGATGAATAACCAATCTAATGACCGAAAAGCGAGAGTCATTCAGTTCCCAAAATTAAAGGAACGTCTTTTAGATAAAGGGATGGATGCTATCAAAAATAAGAACTATAAGCATGCCTTAGACCTGCTTTCACAAGCGAAGGAAATAGATTCAGTAAATGATGAAATTGAGTTTGGAATTGTGATGTGCTTATTCGAGATGGGGCGTCTAGAGGAAGCTAAACAGAGCTGTAAAAGAATGTTATTAGAGGATGTAGGAGATTACTTTCATGTTCTTCAATTTTACCTAACCATCTTAATTCAATTGGGGGAATATACAGAAGTAAAAACAACACTTGAAGCAGTTTTCCAGGAAAATCAGGTGCCTTCACAACACGCGGAAAACCTTTATCAATTATTAGAATTCAGTCGGAGATATACTTCCTCCAATACAGAAGAGATTCTTGAAGACAAATTTGAACCAGAAAATAAATACGAACAAATTCAACAAATTCTACTAGAACAAAGTGACAAAAATGAACAAATTAAACTACTACATACTTTAAAGGAAAGCAATATTTCTAAATATCTTGAACTTATTCAACAGTATTTAATTGACCCTACTAAGGATGTTGTAATCAAAACAATGATTATGCAGCTCCTTATTGACCATTCAATCGATAAAGAAATAACGGTTGTAAAACTAGGTGAGGAAGGTACGGTTATTCCTTCAAAACTTACTGATATCATTGATAATGAACATGCACAGCAGGTTCTGGAAGGTTTAGAGGAAATGCTAGCAAATAACAACCCAACCTTATTTGAGGTGTGTAAAGAAATATGGTTTAGGTATTTATACGTAACCTATCCTTTTTTACCGAAAGCGCATTCTAGTAAAACATGGTCTGCAGCTTTGTATATGTATGGAAGTGAACTTCATGGAATGGAGATTGACATAGGAAGTTTTATGTATGGAGATGATATAGGAAACGTGAATTGTGCACTAGAAACATTGAAAGAAATAGAAAAAATTTCTTTTTTAGAAATATAATTCAATCTGTTGAAAGGATTATAGAGTATGTTATAATGTAAGGGTTGTAAATACTCGTATGCCTACATATAAGCGAAGAAAACAATTACCACACATAAGCATGTCGGTATAAATAGATAATGACTTGTTAAAAATGGACAAATATACTACATATTGTTCAGGCAGTCGAAAGGTTAGAAATGAGTAATCATGTTCGAATACCAACCTAATTAAAAGACAGCATATTCATTATCTGACAAAAGTAATTGAACACATAATAAATGCTGGAGGGAAATATATGTCTGTAAAATGGGAAAAATTAGAAGGTAATCAAGGTGTCCTAACGATTGAAGTGGATGCTGACAAAGTAACACAAGGTCTTGACGAAGCGTTTAAAAAGGTTGTTAAACAAGTTAACGTTCCTGGCTTCCGTAAAGGAAAAATGCCTCGTAGCATGTTTGAAAAGAAATTTGGTGTAGAATCTCTTTACCAAGATGCATTAGATATTTTACTACCTGATGCATATGCAAGTGCAGTTGAAGAAGCTGGAATCGATCCAGTAGACCGTCCTGAAATTGATATCGAGCAGATTGAAAAAGGTAAATCTTTAATCTTTACTGCAAAAGTAACAGTTAAGCCCGAAGTAAAATTAGGTGAATATAAAGGTTTAGAGGTTGAGAAAATTGACCCAACTGTAACTGATGAAGATGTAGACAATGAGTTAAAATCTTTACAAGAGCGTCATGCTGAGTTAGTGGTAAAAGAAGAAGGAACAGTTGAAAATGGTAATACGGTTGTAATGGATTTTGAAGGCTTTGTTGATGGTGAAGCTTTTGAAGGTGGAAAAGCGGAGAACTATTCATTAGAAGTAGGTTCTGGACAGTTCATTCCAGGCTTTGAAGACCAATTAGTTGGATTAGAAACTGGGGCAGAGAAAGACGTTGAAGTTAACTTCCCTGAGGAATACCATGCTGAAAACCTAGCAGGTAAGCCTGCAGTGTTCAAAGTGAAAATTCATGAAATTAAAGCAAAAGAACTTCCAGCTTTAGATGATGAGTTTGCTAAGGATGCTGATGAAGAAGTTGAAACTCTTGCTGAATTAAAGACAAAAACAAGAGAGCGTTTAGAATCTACTAAGAAAACTGAAGCAGAAAATCACCTTCGTGACACTGTCATCGAAAAAGCTGCTGAAAATGCGGAAGTTGATGTTCCTGAAGCAATGGTAAACACTGAGTTAGACCGTATGCTTAAAGAATTTGAACAACGTTTACAAATGCAAGGCATGAACCTTGACCTTTACTACCAGTTCTCAGGACAAGATGAAAATGCTCTTCGCGGACAAATGAAAGAAGATGCGGGTAAACGTGTACGCATTAACTTAACGTTAGAAGCAATTACTAAAGCAGAAAACATTGAAGTTTCTGAAGAAGAAGTAAATGCTGAATTAGAAAAAATGGCTGAAATGTACAGCACACCAGTTGAGTCTATTAAACAAATGCTAGGTGGACTTGATGGAATTAAAGAAGATCTTAAATTCCGTAAAGCAATCGATTTACTTGTAGAAAATAGTAAAGATGTTGCATAATAATAAGTAAGAGGACAAGAGGACAAGGCGCGACTCAATCGTGCCTTGTTTTCCCTTATAAAGAAGTAGGAATCGTGTAAGTTACATAACATAAGTTTTAATATTTAATTAATGGGAATGATAGTAAGAAGGTTATTTTTTGACCTTGTTTTCTGATGCTACATACATAATCTTTTTCTCACTAAGCATCATATTTTCCCTGTTTTATCACTACATATAAACAAAAGAGTTATTATTACCTGTATTACTTTGGAATATGGTACAATCCACTACATACCTGATTTAAGAAGTGTTAGAAAGTTGTAAGAGATAGAAAAATACATATAGAATAATCTAAGGGGTGACAGGATGTTTAAGTTTAACGATGAAAAAGGGCAATTGAAGTGTTCCTTTTGTGGTAAAACGCAGGATCAAGTACGTAAGTTAGTTGCTGGTCCAGGTGTTTATATATGTGATGAATGTATTGAATTATGTACAGAAATCGTTGAAGAGGAACTTGGAACTGAAGAAGAAGTTGAATTCAAGGATGTTCCTAAGCCGAAAGAAATCCGTGAAATCTTAGACGAATATGTCATTGGTCAAGATGCAGCGAAAAAGTCTTTATCCGTAGCTGTATATAATCACTACAAACGAATCAACTCAAATAGTAAAATTGATGATGTGGAATTATCAAAAAGTAATATTGTTATGATAGGGCCAACAGGTAGTGGTAAAACTCTTTTAGCTCAAACATTGGCTAGAATTTTAAACGTGCCATTTGCTATTGCAGATGCTACTTCTTTAACAGAAGCAGGGTATGTAGGTGAAGATGTAGAGAACATTCTTCTAAAGTTAATTCAGGCAGCTGACTACGATGTGGAAAAGGCTGAAAAGGGAATCATCTATATTGATGAAATTGATAAAGTAGCTCGCAAATCAGAAAATCCGTCAATTACTCGTGACGTTTCGGGTGAAGGTGTACAACAAGCCCTTCTAAAAATTCTTGAAGGAACAGTTGCAAGTGTACCTCCGCAGGGTGGACGTAAGCACCCTCATCAGGAATTTATCCAAATTGATACAACAAACATCTTGTTTGTATGTGGTGGAGCATTTGATGGAATCGAACAAATTGTAAAACGCCGATTAGGTAAAAAAGTAATTGGTTTTGGCTCGGATGCTGCACAAGAGGATTTAAATCAAAAGGAATTGCTATCAAAAGCGTTACCTGAAGATTTATTAAAATTTGGACTTATTCCGGAATTTATCGGACGTCTTCCTGTCATTGCAAGCTTAGAACCATTAGACGAAGATGCGTTAGTTGAAATTTTAACAAAACCGAAAAATGCGTTAGTTAAGCAATATCAAAAAATGCTCGAGCTTGATGATGTAGAGCTAGACTTCGAAGATGATGCATTAGTTGAAATTGCGAAAAAAGCAATTGAGCGAAAAACAGGGGCTCGTGGTTTACGTTCAATTATTGAAGGGATTATGTTAGATGTAATGTTTGACTTACCTTCAAGAGAAGATATAACTAAATGTATTATTACTCCAGAAACAGTAAGAGACAGTACACCACCAAAGTTACTATTAAACGATGGTACAGTTGTTGTGGATGACGCTAAAAATTCAGCTTAAATAATTCATATAAAGTAGCAGATAAGGATATCCTTTCTGCTACTTTTTTTTATTTTCTTTAAGTACCTATCTATTTCTTTTATCCTTTTTTTGTTTATTACACCTCCACATCGGAAATACTAGCAATTAAACATGACAACTAAGAGCTTAGGGAGGGTATTTCATGAGTTGGACAGGTATTGCTTTGTTTGTCCAGTTATTTTTTGGAGTAATTATAGGACTCTATTTCTGGAACTTGCTTAAAAATCAAAGAACACAAAAGGTATCAATTGATAAAGAATCCCGTAAGGAAATGGAACAACTACGTAAAATGAGAGCAATTTCTTTATCTGAACCATTGGCTGAAAGAGTTAGACCTACTAGCTTCAAAGACATAGTTGGTCAAGAAGATGGTATCCGTGCATTGAAAGCAGCGTTATGTGGCCCGAATCCGCAACATGTTATTGTTTATGGACCACCTGGAGTTGGAAAAACGGCTGCTGCAAGATTAGTGCTTGAAGAAGCGAAAAAAAATGGTAAATCTCCATTTAAACCTTCTGCTGTTTTTGTAGAACTTGATGCAACAACAGCTCGTTTTGATGAAAGAGGTATTGCTGATCCGTTAATTGGTTCTGTTCATGACCCTATCTACCAAGGTGCTGGGGCAATGGGACAGGCAGGAATTCCACAACCAAAGCAAGGCGCAGTAACACATGCCCATGGGGGAGTTCTCTTCATTGATGAGATTGGTGAGTTACATCCTATTCAAATGAATAAAATGCTTAAGGTACTAGAGGATCGAAAGGTTTTCCTTGAAAGTGCTTATTACAATGAGGAGAATACGCAAATTCCTACACATATCCATGATATTTTTAAAAATGGTTTACCGGCTGATTTTCGCTTGATTGGAGCAACTACTAGAACTCCCAACGAAATACCGCCAGCTATCCGCTCTCGTTGCCTAGAGGTCTTTTTCAGGGAGTTAGATCAAGACGAAATCTCGGCAGTTGCCAGAAACGCTGCGGATAAAGTTAAAATGAATATCAGCGACAAGGGTATAGCTATTTTATCTTCCTATGCTAGAAATGGTCGTGAAGCAGTTAATATGGTTCAAATATCAGCTGGACTTGCGATAACGGAAGAAAGAGATTTTATTCGTGAAGAAGATATAGAATGGGTTATCCATTCAAGTCAAATGAGCCCACGACATGAAAGAAAAATAAATGAAGAGTCTAAGATAGGCTTAGTTAACGGTTTGGCAGTCTATGGCCCGAATACAGGCTCATTATTAGAAATTGAAGTGACTGTAATTCCAGCAAAAGAAAATGGGACTATTAATATAACCGGAATTGTTGAAGAAGAAAGTATAGGGGATAAAGGGAAGTCAATTCGTCGTAAAAGTATGGCAAAAGGATCAATTGAAAATGTAATTACTGTTTTACGTTCTATGGGTGTGCAAGCTTCTAATTTTGATATCCACGTTAATTTCCCTGGTGGAATTCCGATTGATGGGCCATCAGCAGGTATTGCTATGGCAACGGGTATTTATTCAGCAATCCATGAAATACCTATACATAACACTGTAGCCATGACAGGAGAAATTAGTATTCATGGGAATGTCAAGCCTATTGGTGGAGTTATAGCTAAAATAAAGGCAGCAAAAATCGCAGGTGCTAAAAAAGTAATAATCCCTTCAGAAAACATGCAAGCGATTTTACAGGAAATTGACGGAATTGAAATTGTGCCAGTTACTCACTTAGAAGAGGTATTCAAAATAGCTTTAGATCGATCTAGCTTTAAACAGACCGAAACAATCATACCTGCTACTTCAACCTATTCTAAGAAAGAATCTGTATAATGTGTTTAGTGACTTCGACAGCTAACAAAGCATATAGTATGAGTCGAAGTCATTTTACATTTAAGGGCCCAGATTAGACACTAGAAAATAAATAAGATAGAATTGAAAAAAGAAAACGTATAATCTTGTAATTTAGAGGTGTTTGCAGTGAATAATAATGAAATCATTGTTCCTCTTTTACCACTTAGGGGCTTACTCGTCTATCCAACAATGGTTTTGCACCTAGATGTTGGGCGCGACAAATCCATTCAAGCACTTGAGAAATCAATGGTAGAAGAACATAAAATCTTTTTAACAACCCAGAAGGATGTCTCTATTGACGATCCAACTGAAGATGATATCTTCACAATGGGAACTTTAACTCAAGTTAAGCAGATGCTTAAACTTCCAAATGGAACAATTCGCGTTCTTGTTGAAGGGTTAACTCGTGCTCGTCTTAAAGAATTCTATGATGAGGGAGACTATATCTCTTCAAAAATTGAAACGTTTGAAGATGATCCCGAGAAAGATGTTGAAAGTGAAGCATTAATGCGCACGATGCTTGAGTATTTTGAACAGTACATAAAACTATCGAAGAAAATATCAGCCGAAACCTACTCGACTGTAACTGACATTGAAGAGCCTGGTCGTCTTGCTGATATCATTGCTTCTCACTTACCTTTAAAATTAAAAGAGAAACAAGAAATACTAGAAACACTCGATATCAAAGAGCGTATGGATAAGGTCATCTCCATTATTAATAATGAGAAAGAAGTATTATCATTAGAAAAGAAAATAGGTCAACGTGTCAAACGTTCAATGGAACGTACTCAAAAGGAATATTACCTTAGAGAGCAAATGAAGGCTATTCAAAAAGAACTTGGTGATAAAGAAGGTAAAACAGGCGAAGTAACATCCTTGAAAGAAAAAATTGAAAATGCTAACATGCCTGCCAATATTGAAGAAATAGCTTTTAAAGAATTAGATCGTTATGAAAAGATACCTTCAACCTCAGCTGAAAGTGCCGTTATTCGGAACTATATAGAGTGGCTAATCTCTTTACCATGGACGAAAGCAACTACTGACCAGTTAGATATAAACCGAGCTGAAGAAATTTTAGAGAAGGACCATTATGGTTTAGAAAAGGTTAAAGAACGTGTGCTTGAGTACCTTGCCGTGCAGCAATTAACACAATCTCTTAAAGGCCCAATTCTTTGCTTGGCTGGACCTCCGGGTGTAGGTAAAACATCACTTGCAAGATCGGTAGCTAAATCTCTAGGAAGAAACTTTGTGAGAATATCATTAGGTGGAGTTCGGGATGAATCAGAAATTAGAGGACACCGTAGAACCTATGTTGGAGCAATGCCAGGGAGAATTATCCAGGGTATGAAAAAAGCAGGTACGATTAATCCTGTCTTCCTACTAGATGAGATTGATAAAATGTCTAGCGATTTCCGTGGCGATCCTTCTTCTGCAATGCTAGAAGTATTAGATCCTGAACAAAATAGTACCTTTAGTGATCATTTTATTGAAGAACCATATGACTTATCGAAGGTTATGTTTATAGCAACTGCAAATAATCTAGCAACTATCCCTGGTCCTCTACGAGATAGAATGGAAATAATTACGATAGCGGGATATACAGAACCAGAAAAAGTACATATCGCCAAGGATCATTTATTTCCTAAGCAAATCGAGGAGCATGGGTTAAATAAAGGTAAAATTCAAATGCGTGACGAAGCAATTCAGAATATTATACGTTACTATACACGTGAGGCCGGTGTTCGTAGTTTAGAGAGACAACTAGCTACTATATGTCGTAAGGCAGCAAAAATCATTGTTGGTGAAGGACGTAAACGAGTGGTTGTAACAGAAAAAAACCTTGAGGAGTTTTTAGGGAAACCTAACTTTAGATACGGACAAGCAGAGCTTGAGGACCAAGTTGGGGTAGCAACAGGGCTTGCGTACACAGCCTTTGGTGGAGATACACTGTCAATTGAAGTGTCCATTGCACCTGGAAAAGGTAAGCTTGTTTTAACAGGTAAGCTTGGAGATGTTATGAAGGAATCAGCTCAGGCTGCATTTAGCTATATTCGATCACGTGCAAATGAATTGAAAATTGATCCAGAGTTTAATGAGAAAAATGACATTCATATTCATGTTCCTGAAGGTGCTGTACCAAAAGATGGGCCTTCTGCAGGTATAACAATAGCTACTGCCCTCATATCAGCCCTTACTGGTAGAGCTGTTAGAAAAGAAGTAGGAATGACAGGGGAAATCACATTACGAGGTCGAGTTTTACCTATTGGTGGTTTAAAGGAAAAATCCTTAAGTGCCAACCGTGCAGGGTTGACTAAAGTGATATTGCCAAGGGATAATGAAAAAGACTTGGACGATATCCCTGAAAGTGTCCGAAAGGAATTAGAATTTGTTTTAGTGTCGCATTTAGATGAAGTACTAGAACACGCATTGGTAGGAGAGTAAAAAATGAAAGTAACAAGTGCTGATATTGTAATTAGTGCTGTCAAGCCTGAACAATATCCAGAAACACATTTGCCAGAGTTTGCTTTAGCAGGTAGATCAAACGTGGGTAAATCATCATTTATCAATAAGCTGTTAAATCGAAAAAATCTAGCTAGGACCTCTTCAAAGCCAGGAAAAACACAAACTTTGAACTTTTACCTGATTAATGAGGTCTTGCATTTTGTAGATGTTCCTGGTTATGGTTATGCAAAGGTATCCAAAAGAGAACGTGAAATATGGGGCAAGATGATTGAGACATATCTAACTTCAAGAGAACAGTTAAAGGCTGTTATTCTTATAGTTGACCTTCGTCATCCCCCATCTAAAGATGACGTTACAATGTATGGCTTTGTCAAACATTATGAAATCCCAGTAATTGTCGTGGCCACAAAAGCTGATAAAATTCCAAAGGGTAAATGGGATAAGCATCTGAAAGTGGTTCGTGAAACTTTAGACTTTGATCCATCAGATCAACTAGTTTTGTTTTCATCTGAAACTGGTCTTGGGAAGGAAAAAGCCTGGAGCGTTATACAAAGTTATATGTAGAAATTGAAGCTGAAATAGGATGTTTTGTCCTGTTTCAGCTTTTTTTATATGAATTTGTTGGATATAAGGGAATCAGAAGGAAATGGGAGTATTATAAGGGATTACTGTTAAATGTATATGCCCTCTATGTAAAATCACACTATATCATGAATTATCAGCGAATACCCTTGATTACCAATTTTGTGGAAAAATCTGCTTGTTGTTAACATAATTATATAGGCTTAAATAATAAAACTAAGGGGGAGTTATTACATGAGAAAAGGACTAGCAACACTGTTTAGTTTATTATTAGTGATTGGTTTGTTAGCTGCATGTGGAGGAAAAGAAACGACTACTGATGGTATGAAGCTAGTTGAGGCTGATAAATTTACATATGCCGCATCTGGAGAATTTAAGCCATTTAGTACTACCGATGGTGATGGGGTTATGTCAGGATTTGATATAAGTGTGGCAGAAGCTGTCGCAAAGGAGCTTGGGTTAGAACCGGTTCAAAAGAAATTTAAGTTTAATAGTATCGTAGAAGGTGTTAAAACCGGACGATTTGATGCTGCTGTAGCAAGTCATACAATCACACCTGATCGATTAGAACATATTAGTTTCTCAACTCCTTATTATTATTCGGGACCTCAAATCTTTGTAAGGCCAGATAGTGATATAGAGACATTCGACGATTTAAAGGACTTAGAGATTGCAGTTTCTAAAGGTTCAACCTACGCTGATACTGCTAAGGAACAAACAGACAATATCATCTTATACGATAGTGATGTAACGGCATTAGAAGCATTAAGTATTGGGAAGCATGATGCGGTTATTACTGATTTTATTACTGGTAAAGAGGCAATCGGTGCAGGGCTAGAAATTGATGCAAGACAACTTCTAGGTAGAAGCGAACAGGCAATTGGGATTGCTAAGGATAATGAAGTTCTTTTAGAAAAAGTAAATGAAGCGCTTCAAACATTAAGAGAAAACGGAACGTTAAAGCAAATTAGTGAAGAATTTTTTGGTGAAGACATTACAGTAGACCCAGAAGAATAAATAGGAACTGAAGAGCGAATGTGTATTTACCTAAATGCACATTCGTTTCTTCATCTATCTTGATTTAAACATTTTTAGTAAAAGGAGATGAGAATAAATGCCAAGTTTTTTGCACGTGTTTTCACAGTTTGTTGACACCTTTGATATCTTTCTAAAAGCAATGTTAATGACTTTGAATGTAACTGCTGTTTCTATCTTCATTGCAGTATTTATTGGTCTGTTTTTCGCTTTCTTAAAAATATCAGGGAACAAATTTCTAAATAAAATAGCGGATTTATACATTTTCTTAGTTCGTGGGACACCATTAATCGTTCAAATTTTTATATTCTATTTCGGCTTAACTAGCTTGAACATTTCCTCTTTTTGGTCTGTTACATTAGGTTTAGCTTTTCATAATGGTGCTTATATTGCTGAGATTTTTCGAGGAGCAATACAGTCAATTGATAAAGGCCAAATGGAGGCCGGACGTTCCTTAGGAATGAGCAGAGCATTGACAATGAGAAGAATTATTTTACCACAAGCATTTCGTAGAGCCCTCCCTCCACTTGGAAATCAGTTTATCATTGGTTTGAAAGACTCCTCTCTTGCTGCATTCATAGGATTTAATGAGCTATTTAATGTTTCTACCACATTAGGATCACAAACATTTGATAATATGACTTATTTATTAATCGTTGCAGTTTATTACTTATTCCTTGTGTTAGTGATGACAATTCTTGTTGGAATCTTAGAGAAAAAACTTGCAGCAAGTGATTAAGGAGGAGGTTATTTTTGATGAAAAAGGATGTAATGATTAATGTAGACAAACTAAATAAATCCTTTGGTTCCTTACATGTGTTGAAGGATATTGATTTTACCGTTAGAGAAAGTGATGTTGTTTGTTTAATTGGAGCAAGTGGCTCAGGAAAAAGTACTTTATTGCGTTGCTTGAACTTTCTAGAAATTAAAGACAATGGAACTATTACAATAGCAGATGAAGTAATTAACCCAAAAACCCATGATTTAAATAAGGTTAGGCAAAGAGTTGGCATGGTTTTTCAGCATTTTAACTTATTTCCTCACAAAACAGTTATAGAAAATGTTATTGAGGCACCTACACAGCTAAAGAAATTGTCAAAGGAAGAAGCTTTAAGGCACGGTAAAGAGCTTTTACAAAAAGTTGGATTAGCTGATAAGGAAAATGTCTATCCTTCAAAATTATCAGGCGGACAAAAGCAACGTGTGGCTATTGCAAGAGCATTAGCAATGAAACCCGAAATTATGTTGTTTGATGAACCAACATCAGCCCTTGATCCTGAACTAGTAGGTGAGGTTCTATCAACAATGAAGGAGCTTGCAGAAGAAGGAATGACAATGGTAGTTGTAACCCATGAAATGGGCTTTGCCAAGGAAGTAGCCGATTGGGTAGTATACATGCATGATGGCAGAATTGTGGAAGTAGGTAAACCGGATGATCTTTTCAATCACCCAAAGGAAAAAAGAACACAAGAATTCTTAAATGCAGTGTTATAACCCAAAAAACGAGACAGAGCATGAGCCGTCTCGTTTTTTCATTATGTAAATTTAAGTATATTTTACCTTTTTTTAATAAATAATAGGTAAAAACCGGTACCAATTAAAAGAACGGGCCAAAATTTTATGATAAAGGAAAAACCATTTTCCAAAAATCCGAGTGATTTAATAAATTTATCATAATACAGAATTAGCACTGAAATGGATAATAAAAGTAAGCTTTGAAAGAGCCCTGCTTTTGTTTTAAAATAACGCAGTAACAAGCCCAAGGCAATAATGAATACTAGCATTCCATAATGTTTTGGCCAAAATGATAGAGTATTTGCACTATGAAAGTGAATTCCAAATCCAACAAGAATGACGCCAGCCACGATATTACTATAGTCGTTACTCGTATAAGACTGGACAAGAAGTGCTGTACCAATTATGAAAATTAATGTCTGCCATGAGTAAAAGCCACTAAAAACAGATATATTTAATTGTTGTAAGAGAAAATAACTACCAATACCTATAAGGATAATACCAGGAAATACGCCTTGTTTCTTCATATAACCCTCCTAAAAATACATACATCTTACTTGATTAAATGCGTAAAATTTGCTATTGTATCTGATGTACATTGCGACATAATTCGTCACTTCATTTGTAGAAAGTGATATAAATAATAAAGTTGATAAATTACTAATTAATCTTAACATATGAGTTCATAATCTGTTCACATATTTTTTTATTACTATATTTTTGACATGTTATAATAAAGATTAAGTTCAATAGAAACTTGATTCAAAACTTTTTTTGGGGGTGTAATGATCTATGCATATTATAGTAGTAGGACTAAATTATAAGACTGCCCCTGTTGAAATTCGTGAGAAGCTTACATTCAATGAATCTGAACTAGCAATTGCAATGCAAACATTAAAGCACAAGAAGAGCATTCTTGAAAATATAATTATCTCAACATGTAATCGTACTGAGATTTATGCGGTTGTTGACCAGTTGCATACTGGGAGACATTATGTGAAGTCTTTCTTATCAGAATGGTTTGGTATTGATAAGGAAGAATTTACGCCGTTCTTAAATATATTTGAAAATGACGGGGCAATTGAGCATTTGTTCAATGTTTCCTGTGGTCTTAATTCAATGGTTGTTGGTGAAACTCAAATACTAGGTCAAGTACGTTCTAGTTTCTTAAAGGCGCAGGAAGAGAATACGGTTGGGACAGTCTTTAACCATTTATTTAAACAAGCAGTTACTCTAGCTAAACGAGCACATTCTGAGACAGATATAGGTGCTAATGCAGTTTCTGTTAGTTATGCAGCGGTTGAGCTTGCAAAAAAAATATTTGGTGATTTAGCTAACAAAAATGTTTTAATTCTTGGTGCCGGAAAAATGGGAGAACTAGCTCTACAAAATTTACATGGTAGTGGTGTTAGAAAAGTAACGGTTATTAATCGTACATTCGAAAAAGCACAAAGTTTAGCGGAACGCTTTGCTGGAGAAGCAAAGTCAATTGCCGAATTACAGTGTGCTTTGATTGATGCTGATATTATGATTAGTTCAACTGGTGCAAAGGACTTTGTTATCACCAAGGATATGATGGTCCATGTTGAACGATTAAGAAAAGGGCGTCCATTATTCATGGTAGATATAGCTGTACCTAGGGACCTTGACCCAAGCTTAGCGGATTTAGACAGCGTCTTTTTATATGATATCGATGATTTAGAAGGCATTGTTGAAGCCAATATGCAAGAACGTCAAAAGGCTGCCGAAGTGATCGAGATTATGATTGAAGCAGAGATTATTGAATTTAAGAACTGGATAAATACACTTGGAGTTGTGCCTGTAATTTCTGCACTTCGCAATAAGGCTCTGGCTATTCAAGCAGAGACGATGGAGAGTATAGAGCGTAAGATGCCTAACTTGACAGAACGTGAGAAAAAAGTGCTTAATAAACACACGAAAAGTATTATAAATCAGTTGTTAAAAGATCCAATTCTTCGAGCAAAAGAAATTGCTGCTGAGCCAAATGCTGAAGAATCACTGAAACTCTTTATGAAAATTTTTGATATAGAAGAATCTGTTAAGGCTGAACAGAGTGCACAAGCAAGTGTTAGTATTGGGAAACAAGAAACTTTATCTATTCCTGTTAGACAGGCTTCCCTACAATCTTAATAAAGGTGCGGCTTTTCACTGAGTACTTGTTCAATAATGTAGCTAAAAACCCCACTTAAACAGCATAAAGTGGGGTTTTATATCTTTATTAAATTGACCAAACACAGTCGACAAAAGTGCTAAAATGTAAATAGACTTCTATAGCTAAGTTTTCCTTAGTAATCAGATGTTAGAATCTTTTTGGAGAGGAAATAATCTAACATGACAGAGTTAAATATCACAAGATTACATGAACTAACGGTTATTATATACGCACTTAGTGTGTTATTATATTTTATTGATTTTCTACATAACAACCGGAAGGCCAATCTTACTGCCTTCTGGTTACTTGCATTTGTATGGCTTTCTCAAACGTTTTTTTTGATTTATCGTGTAATTGAAACGGGAAGATTTCCAATATTAACTGTCTTTGAGGGACTTTATTTTTATGCATGGGTTCTAATTACTCTCTCCTTAGCAATAAATCGATTATTACGAGTAGATTTTATTGTGTTTTTTACAAATATACTAGGTTTCTTTATTATGGCACTTCATACATTTGCACCTGTTCAATATGAATCTACTGCACAAGCTGGCCAATTAATATCCGAACTATTGATGATTCATATTACAATGGCCATTTTATCATATGGAGCTTTTTCCCTTTCATTTGTTTTCTCGATTTTGTACTTAATACAATACAATCTCCTTAAAAAGAAAAAATGGGGAAAACAATTATTACGGATTCAGGACTTATCAAAACTTGACCACATGTCTTATGTATTAAATGTCATTGGAGTACCAATGCTTTTACTATCACTTATTTTAGGAGTATTATGGGCTTACATAAAGTTGCAAGACTTTCAACTATATGATGCAAAAGTATTAGGTTCATTTTCTGTGATAACAGTGTACAGTTTTTATTTATATAAGAGGGTTGTTCAGGGGCTACAAGGAAAGTCCATAGCTTTATGGAATATAGCTGCATTTTTAGTACTATTAATCAATTATTTCTTATCTGGAAGCTTATCTAGATTTCATATGTGGTATACATAATTAGGAGGTTAGTTGGTATGAGAAAAGTTATTGTTGGATCACGAAAAAGTAAACTTGCTTTAACTCAAACAAATTGGGTTATTAACAAATTAAAAGAGTTAGGTGCAGACTGTGAATTTGAAGTAAAGGAATTTGTAACTAAGGGCGACATAATTCTTGATGTTACATTATCCAAAGTCGGGGGTAAGGGTCTTTTTGTAAAAGAAATTGAGCAAGCAATGATAGATAAAGAAATTGATATGGCAGTTCATAGCATGAAGGATATGCCGGCAGTATTACCTGAGGGTCTGATGATTGGTTGTGTGCCTAAACGTGAGGACTATCGCGATGTAATGATATCAAAAGACCATATTAAGTTTGATGACCTTCCGCCAGGAGCTGTAGTAGGAACTAGCTCGTTAAGACGTTCTGCACAGCTTCTTGCTAAACGTGATGATATCGAAATAAAATGGATTCGTGGGAATATTGATACACGTTTGGCGAAGTTGCAAAATGAAGATTATGATGCAATTATTTTAGCTGCAGCCGGTTTGATACGTATGGGTTGGTCTGATGATGTTGTAACAGAATACCTAGATAACGAAGACTGTGTACCAGCTGTTGGGCAAGGTGCCCTTGCAATTGAATGTCGTGAAGACGACCAAGAAATTCATAGAATTCTTTCCCTTTTAAATGATGAAGTTACTGAACGTACTGTAACTGCTGAAAGAGCTTTTCTTCATAAGATGGAAGGTGGATGTCAGGTGCCGATTGCTGGTTTTGCCCAAATAAATGAGAATGATGAAGTAGTATTTACAGGTTTAGTTGGTTCACCAGACGGAAAAATAATCTATAAAGAAAAGGCTATTGGCACTAACCCAATCGAGGTAGGAATAGAAGTTGCAAATAGACTTACTGAGGCTGGTGCAAAAGACCTAATAGATAAGGTGAAAGCGGAGTTAGACAAGTAATGAACGAGACCAAACCTCTACATGGAAAGGTAATACTAGTAACTAGAGGTAAGGAACAGGCTTCTGACTTCTCAGAAAAGATAAGGAAAGCAGGTGGGATCCCGATTGAGATTCCACTCCTTTCATTTACATATCCAAATCGAGCAGAAACTGAATTACTAGAAGAGATAAAAAAGGTTTCATCATTTGATTGGCTTGTCTTTACTAGCAAAAATGGTGTAGAGTTCTTTTTTAAACTTTTTGAGCAGCTGCCTGTAGAAGAACGGCAATTACCCCGAATTGCGGTAGTTGGTACAAAGACAGCTGAAGCATTATTAGCACTCGGCTATAAAGCAGATATTGTTCCTAATGAATTTGTAGCAGAGGGGTTAATAGATATATTAAAACCTTATGTGAACTCCACTAGCCGTATTTTGCTGGCTAGAGGAAATTTGTCTAGGAAGATACTAGTTCATGAATTTGAAGCAATAGGAGCAAAAGTAAACGATTTAATCGTCTACAACACTGTGGCTAATGAAAATATGAAAGAAAAGCTAGTTAGTCAATTACCGCATATAGATGTTGTAACCTTTACTAGTTCTTCTACTGTTACATACTTTTTAAAGCTAGTTGACACGATGGAAGATTGGGAATATATCAATAAATTAGTAGTTGCGTGCATAGGGCCAATTGCAAAACAAACAGCTATAGAAGCAGGTCTTAAAGTACAAATTTGTCCTAGTCGTTATACAACCGATAACTTACTAGAAGAAATCGTACATTATTATAATCAACCCACGAAAAGGGAGGAATAAAAATGAGTGAGCTTCAGTTTTCAAGACATAGAAGATTACGACACACAGAAAATTTAAGAGGACTTGTTAGAGAAACATACTTACATAAAGAGGATTTAATTTATCCAATTTTTGTAGTTGAAGGTGAAAATATTAAAAATCCTGTTGCTTCAATGCCTGAGGTGTTTCATTTATCATTAGACCTACTTATTGCTGAAATGCAAGAAGTTGTGGACCTTGGTATTAAATCAGTTATTGTGTTTGGTGTACCAGCAAACAAAGATGAGCTAGGAACTGAAGCCTATCATGATAATGGGATTGTTCAAAAAGCAATTAAAGTGATTAAAGAGTCATTTCCTGAGCTTGTTGTGATTGCAGATACTTGTCTATGCCAATACACGTCACACGGGCACTGTGGAATTGTTGAAGAAGGACAAGTGCTGAATGATCCGACTTTAGATTTATTAGCTAGAACAGCAATTAGTCAGGCTAAGGCTGGTGCTGATATTATCGCACCGTCGAACATGATGGATGGTTTTGTAGCAGCTATTCGCTATGGCCTAGATGAAGCTGGGTTTCACCATATACCAATTATGTCATATGCAGTTAAGTATTCATCTGCTTTTTATGGCCCGTTCCGTGATGCGGCACATAGTTCTCCACAATTTGGTGACCGTAAAACGTATCAAATGGACCCGGCAAATCGTGCCGAGGCTTTACGAGAGGCTGAATCAGACATTCTTGAGGGTGCAGACTTCTTGATCGTTAAACCAGCACTATCATATATGGACATTATCCGTGATGTGAAAAATAATTATAATGTTCCTGTAGTTGCTTATAACGTGAGTGGAGAGTATTCAATGGTTAAAGCAGCTGCTGCAAATGGCTGGATAAATGAGAAAGAAATTGTTCAAGAAATGTTAATCGGAATGAAGCGTGCTGGTGTTGATTTAATTATTACTTATTTTGCAAAAGATGTAGCTAGATGGTTATCTAAGTAAGGAGATATAAAGGTAGACAGTGTCTACCTTCTTTCAAAACTAAAAGATTACAACAAAGGAGATCTGTCTATGCGTAGCTATACGAAATCTTTAGAAGCTTTTAAGGAAGCAGGAAAGTTAATGCCAGGTGGTGTAAACAGTCCTGTCCGTGCATTTAAGCAAGTAAATATGGATCCGATTTTTATTGAACGTGGTGAAGGTTCGAAGATATACGATATTGATGGTAATGAATACATAGATTATGTTTTGTCATGGGGTCCACTCATTCATGGACACTCTAATCCTAGGGTCGTTGAAGCAATCAAAAAGGTAACGGAACGTGGGACAAGCTTCGGTGCACCTACTTTAATTGAAAATGAAATGGCAAAGCTAGTGATTGAACGTGTACCATCTATTGAAGTTGTGAGAATGGTAAGTTCGGGTACTGAAGCTACGATGAGTGCTTTACGTTTAGCTAGAGGTTATACTAAACGAAACAAGATCATGAAATTTGAAGGGTGTTACCATGGACATGGTGATTCTTTATTAATTAAAGCTGGTTCAGGTGTAGCAACACTAGGATTACCAGATAGTCCAGGTGTCCCAGAAAGTGTTGCACAAAACACAATAACCGTGCCATATAACGACCTAGAAAGCGTGAGATATGCATTTGAACAATATGGTGAAGATATAGCTTGTATTATTGTAGAGCCAGTTGCTGGAAATATGGGAGTTGTTACACCAAAAGCTGGATTCTTAGAAGAATTAAGAAGCATTACTGAGCAATACGGTTCACTACTGATTTTTGACGAGGTAATGACTGGATTCCGTGTAGATTATCATTGTGCACAGGGCTACTACGGAGTAACCCCAGATTTAACATGTCTTGGAAAAGTAATTGGTGGAGGATTACCTGTGGGAGCTTATGGTGGTAAAGCTGAGATTATGCAGCAAGTGGCACCAAGTGGACCGATTTATCAGGCAGGAACATTATCAGGAAATCCTCTAGCAATGACCGCTGGATATGAGACGCTACTCCAGTTAACGCCTGAATCTTACAAAGAGTTCTCAAGAAAAGCAGACCGCTTAATTGAAGGATTAAAATCCGCAGCGGAAAAATATAATGTACCTTGTGCATTTACCCGTGCTGGCTCAATGGTAGGATACTTCTTTAACGATCAAGAAGTAACGAATTATGATCAAGCGAAGAAATCTAATTTAGAATACTTCGCAGCCTATTTTAAAGAAATGGCCAACCAAGGAATCTTCCTTCCACCTTCCCAATTCGAAGGAATGTTCCTCTCAACTGCCCATACAGACGAAGACATCGAAAAAACAATTCAAGCAGCTGAAAATTCATTTGCAATACTCAATAAATAATAATAAGAGACTAGTCTCCTCACTCAGATTTACAAAGTGAGAGGCCGGTCTCTTTTTTGCTTTATGTATTTCATATAGAGAATGATGGATCTTATAACTAGAGTAGAGTGGATTGGAGCGGAAGGCACTTGACTCCTGCGGGAAGTAGAGGGAAGTTCGAGACCCCACAGGTGCGAAGAGCCGAGGAGGCTAGAATCCCTCCCCGCGGAAAGCAAGTGCCTGCAGCGCAAAGGAACGGTCCATTTCAAAGTGAAAAATATTTAATTAAAAGCTTCTTTTCTTTAGATTTTAATCATAAAACACAGTTTCCGGACATAAATCTGTATTGTCATAGTAAAAAGTTTCGTGTGGGAACTGAAAGGAGGAATAGACTTTGGCATCAGATAATCAATCGTGCTTACGATTTTCTGTAGAAGAGTCAGTCTGGTTTCAAAAGGGACAGGAAGTCTCAGAGCTTGTTTCAATTACACTAGACCCAGATATTGTTATTCAAGAACATGATCAATACGTTTCGATTCGAGGGGCATTACAACTATCAGGGGAATATCGCATAGATGAAAATCGTTCAGAGGATGAAGAACCTAGGGATTATACTGCCTTAAGAGTAGTAAATGAGATTACAACTCGTGAAGATGGAGTAAGTGAACTTAAACACAGATTCCCTGTAGACGTAACCATACCGAAAAACAGAATTCAAAACCTGGACGATGTTTATGTAGCTATTGATTCATTTGATTATGAGTTACCACGATATGGATGTCTACAATTAGTTGCTGATTTATCAATAAGTGGAATTTATGGAAGTCAGCAAAGTGTTCCTTCATTGGAAAATGAACAAGAGGACCGCTACGATACAAAAGTAGTGAACAACGAAAACGAAAACGATAACAACCTAAGCAGTAACGAGGATGAACATTCACCTTTTGTTGCTTCTAGGGAATGGAATGAAGAAAAAGAAGATACTACTTACGCAAGAAATGAAGAGCAAGAAACAGAGGAACTTGAAGAGCTTTCACCTGTTGTTAGTGAACAAGAAGATGCTTCTGAAAATGAGGAACCAGAAGAAGAATCAGATTTGTACACTCCTTTTGAAATAGAAGGAAGAAAAGAAGCTTATCATGAGGATCTGGACGACGCTAATGAAGTAGTTGAAGAGGCTGTTGAAGAGGTTAAACAACCGGTTATGCAAATTGGGATGAAGAGTAGAGCCGAAGATAACCAAAATTGGGCTCCACAAGAGAGAGAAAAAGAGAAAGTTGCTGCCAATATGAAAGATGCACCAACGTATGATGGTGAACAAGAGCAACAACCAGCAGGTAAGAGAAGCGAAAATGCTCTATACTTAACTAAAATATTTGCACGTGATGACGATGAGGATTTTACAAAGATGAAGATTTGTATTGCACAGCAAGGAGATACATTAGATATCATTGCTGAACGATATGAAGTAAATGTTCAACATCTTTTAAGAGCAAATGATATCGATTTAAACCATGATGTAAGTGAAGGACAATTACTTTACATTCCAGTTACAGTAAGTAAGAAATAAAGATGATGATACAAACAAACAGCGTGAGTGAGTATTTTCTCCTCACCTGTTTTTATTTAAGCATTACCTAGAATGGGTACGTATTTTCTTTACTAGAAGCTAAGTTTTGTAAAATTCTATAAGAAAGTGAGTGTGTGGCCCTTATGACTGAAAATCTAATAAATTATTATGGGCCGATTCTAAACAGGTATAATCTTAAGGCAGATTTTATAGAGGAATTTGGTAAGGTTAAAAAAGTGTACACCAAAAACGGTGTGTTTGCTTTAAAAACGATTTCAGCAAAGCGTGCCTTGGAGTTTCCAACAATTATCCGTAAACTATATAAGAGTGGTTACACAAAAATTGTTCCAATACATGCCACTGTTGATAATCATTTTTTAACTTTATTTGATAATAAATACCATTACTTAATGCCATGGTATAGTAATGAATTGGGAGAAGAGCGGGATGATCGACATCAGTTACTTTTCAAAGAATTAGCTAGACTACACTCCTATTCTTCTAAAGAGTTTGAAGTGGTAGAGCAAGAAATTTCTGAGCATCATCGTTTTCATATCGAACAGTGGGATAGGAGAAAAGAGTTTTTAGAATCATTTATCACAAAGTGTGAAAATAAATGGTACATGTCACCATTTGAGTTGCAATTCTGTTCAATTTATCATGATACTGTCCAAGGTAGTAATTTTGCCTATATGAAGTTAGAAGAATGGTATGAACAAATGAAAGAAACGAAGAAAAACAGAACAGTATTAAATCATGGTAAGGTATCTGTTAGACATTTTCTATTTGATAAAAACGGAAGTGGATACTTTTGTAACCTAGAAGATTCAAAAGTAGGAACCCCAGTAAATGATCTTGTCCTATTCTTTTATCGGACCCTCCATACCTATCCAATACAAAGCTACGATTGTTTTGAATGGCTTTCTACTTATAGAAAGTACTATCCACTAAAGGAAGAAGAGCTCCTTCTTTTTCTAAGCTATATGGCATTCCCTGAACCTATTTATCGCTGTGTGTATAAATATGAAAACAGTAAAAATTCAATGAGTGAGCGTCAATTTGTTGCCTCTCTTCAAAGAGCTTATTGGCAAATGAAGAATATTGAGTTTTTCCTTACGACCATTGTGGAAGATGAGAGAAGAAGAAAAGCACAAGAAGAACTAGAATTGAATCAGGAAGAAAACCAATCCCATACATAGTAAAAGTGTATGGGATATTTTTATAGCCATTCCAAATGCAGGGATACAGCTAATAAAATGAAAATGGCAAGTAAAATTACATCAAAGGTTGTTGGAAGTAGTATGGTGCGAATACCTTGGAATATAGTTATTGGAATTATAAACTGTACACAAACTGCTCGTGTTTGTCTCAGCCAAGGGGGATAAGAATAATGTTTAAACCGTCTTCTCATATAGTGTCCTCCTATTGAAACATTCTGTTGATATTACTAAAATATGCTGAACTAAATATTTAAGTTCCATTTTTAAGCATGTTTCATATACTGCAGTATAAAATATTAAAATTTTGGAGAAGATTATTGACGTTACGAACATTTTTTAGGTACTATATATAAAAGATATTAATGTTATGAAAAATTCTTATATAAACATACAGTGATTGGGAAGAGTACAATGTTAACACCTTCAGAGAGAGAAATCATTAGCTGTGAGATTTCTTAGGATGGTTAAATTGGAAGGTCGCCCTTGAGTAGCTATTATGATTGGAGTATTTCTCAAGTAGTAATAGCCGGCAATAGCCGTTATCGTTAGAGAGCTTAAATAGTACATTTTTTGTATTGTTTAAGAAAAAAGGTGGTACCGCGGAAATTAACTCCTTTCGTCCTTTATTGGATGAATGGAGTTTTTTATTTTGGAATTTTTTTGAAATGTTAAAAGGAGGAAGCATGATGGAAAATGAACAAACAATGTCTACGAAATATGATCCAACCACAATTGAAGCAAATCGCTATGAATATTGGCTTAAGGGTAAGTTTTTTGAGGCAACTAATGATCCTCAAAAAGAACCTTATACGATTGTAATCCCACCGCCAAACGTAACAGGTAAGTTACACTTAGGGCATGCTTGGGATACGACCTTACAAGATATACTTACCAGAATTAAACGTATGCAGGGCTATGATGTATTATGGCTTCCAGGAATGGACCATGCAGGTATTGCGACTCAAGCAAAGGTTGAAGGTAAACTTCGTGAGGAAGGAAAATCACGGTATGATCTTGGCCGTGAGAAATTCCTAGAAGAATCATGGAAATGGAAGGAAGAATATGCAGGCCATATTAGAGAGCAATGGGCCAAGTTAGGTTTAGGACTCGATTATACACGTGAACGATTTACTCTTGATGAAGGCTTATCAAAAGCAGTAAGAGAGGTTTTCGTTTCTTTATACAAAAAAGGTCTAATCTACCGTGGAGAGTATATCATTAACTGGGATCCAGCTACAAAAACTGCCCTTTCAGATATAGAGGTAATCTACAAGGATGTTCAAGGGGCTTTTTATCACATGCGCTATCCATTAGCCGATGGATCAGGTCATATTGAAGTTGCAACAACTCGACCTGAAACAATGCTTGGTGATACAGCAATCGCAGTTCATCCTGAAGATGAGCGTTACAAGCACCTTATTGGTAAAAAGGTTATTCTTCCAATTGTAGGTCGTGAAATTGAGATTGTTGGGGATGATTACGTTGATATGGAATTTGGTTCTGGTGCAGTAAAAATTACACCTGCACATGATCCAAATGACTTTGAAATTGGAAACCGACATAATCTAGAACGTGTTCTGGTAATGAATGAAGATGGAACAATGAATGCCAATGCAGGGGAATATCAAGGCCTAGACCGCTTTGAGTGTCGTAAAAAGATTGTAAAAGACCTTCAAGAAGCAGGCGTACTGTTTAAAATTGAAGATCATTTACACTCAGTAGGGCATAGTGAAAGAAGTGGAGCAGTAGTTGAACCTTATTTATCTACTCAATGGTTTGTAAAAATGCAACCACTTGCAGACAAAGCGATTGAATTACAATCTAAAGAAGAGAAAGTTAATTTTGTTCCTGATCGTTTTGAAAAAACATATCTTCGCTGGATGGAAAATATTCGAGATTGGTGTATCTCTCGTCAGCTTTGGTGGGGACATCGTATTCCTGCTTGGTACCATAAAGAGACAGGCGAGGTATATGTAGATCATGAGCCGCCAACAGATATCGAAAATTGGGAGCAAGACAATGATGTTCTAGATACATGGTTTAGTTCGGCACTATGGCCATTTTCAACAATGGGTTGGCCAGATGTAGAATCAGCTGATTATAAACGTTACTATCCGACAAACGTTCTAGTTACTGGGTATGATATCATTTTCTTCTGGGTATCACGTATGATTTTCCAGGGTCTAGAATTTACAGAAAAAAGACCTTTCGATGATGTTTTAATTCACGGTTTAGTTCGTGACGCAGAAGGCCGTAAAATGAGTAAGTCACTTGGAAACGGTGTAGATCCTATGGAAGTTATTGCCGAGTACGGTGCAGATTCACTACGTTATTTCTTATCTACAGGAAGTTCACCAGGTCAGGATTTACGTTTTAGTATCGAAAAGGTTGAAGCAACTTGGAACTTTGCCAATAAGATTTGGAATGCATCACGTTTCGCTCTAATGAACATGGACGGCTTAGCCTATGATGAAATTGACTTAACAGGTGAAAAGTCTGTAGCGGATAAATGGATTTTAACTCGTTTAAATGAGACAATTGAAAATGTAACAAAGCTTGTAGATAAATATGAATTTGGTGAAGTTGGACGTTTATTATATAACTTCATCTGGGATGACTTCTGTGATTGGTATATTGAAATGGCGAAGCTTCCACTTTATGGAGAAAATGAATCAGCTAAGAAAACAACCAGATCCATACTTGCTTATGTATTAGATAACACTATGAGGCTATTACATCCGTTTATGCCTTTCATTACGGAGGAGATTTGGCAAAACCTACCTCACCAAGGTGAGTCTATTACAGTAGCAGAGTGGCCAACGGTAAATGAACAGTTTACAGATAAACAAGCAGCTAGTGATATGCGTTTATTAGTAGATGTCATTCGTGCAGTTCGTAATATCCGAGCAGAAGTAAATACACCAATGAGCAAACAAATTAAATTACAAATTAAAGCAAAAGACGAGAGCATACTTCAACAATTAGAAACGAATCGCTCTTATCTTCAAAGATTTTGTAATACAAGTGAGTTAATTATTGCGACAACTGTACAATCAACTGAGAAATCAATGACTGCTGTAGTAACTGGAGCAGAGCTTATTCTCCCTCTTGAAGGTTTAATCAATATTGATGAAGAGGTAAAGAGATTAAATAAAGAGCTAGAAAAGCTTGATAAAGAGGTAGAGCGTGTACAGAAGAAGTTGAGTAATGAGGGCTTTGTAAAAAAAGCACCAGCACAAGTAATTGAAGAAGAACGAGCAAAAGAAAGTGACTATATTGAAAAAAGAGATGCTGTTCGTGCTCGTATTGAAGAACTAAAGTCATAAATGTATTGAAGAGACGAATTCTATTAGTAGAATTCGTCTTCAGTATGTTTTACTAAAAACGATAAATATTTGGAGGACATGAAAATGTTTACTACCTATGAAGAAGCTCTGGGCTGGATCCATTCAAGACTCAGACTGGGGATTAAGCCAGGTCTAAAACGGATGGAATGGATGATGGAACGACTTGAACATCCCCATGATAAGATAAACGCGATCCATGTAGCGGGTACTAATGGAAAAGGATCAACGGTTTGTTATCTTCGAAATATGCTCGAATGTGCTGGCTATAATGTTGGTACGTTTACATCACCTTTCTTTGAAGTCTTTAACGAAAGAATTAGTGTAAATGGTCATCCTATAGCTGACGAGGAGATTGTTAGATTAGCAAATATAATCTATCCTCTAGCCGTAGAGTTAGAGTCTACAGAGTGGGGTTCTCCTACCGAATTTGAAATCATTACTGCGATGGCATTCTACTATTTCGGCAATCAAGAGGATGTGGACATTGTCGTTTTTGAGACAGGCCTAGGTGGACGTTTAGATTCTACGAATATCATTAATCCTCTTTTAACGGTAATTACGAATATCGGTTACGACCACATGAATCTTCTTGGTGAAACTTTACCAGAAATCGCTTTTGAAAAAGCAGGAATTATTAAAGAGGGTGTACCTCTAGTATCAAGCGTTGAGCAGGAAGAAGCGATTAAAGTAATAATGGATAGGGCCACTTCATTACAATCTCAGGTATATTGTTTAGACCTGGATTACCACATAACAAATAAACGTCCTATTGCTTATGGAGAAGAGTTTTCTATTCGTACTCCAACTAATACTTTTCAGGAATTGATTATTACCATGAAGGGAGAGCATCAAATTAAAAATGCAGCGCTTTCACTTATGGCGATATCTGTTTTGCAGCAACAACACGATTTTATTATTAAAGAAACTCATATAAGAGAAGGTCTAAAGAGAGCAAGATGGATTGGAAGGTTTGAGACACTCTGTGATCGCCCGACTATTATTATTGATGGGGCACATAATCCAGAGGGAATTAACAGTTTAGTTAACACAATCAATACAAGATACAATGATCGTAAGGTTCACATTATATTTTGTGCACTAAAAGATAAAAAATTATCTGATATGATCATACCTTTAGAAACAGTTGCAGAATCACTTTCATTCACTAGCTTCGATTTTCCACGAGTTAGCTCGGCGAAGGAGTTATTTGATGTATCAACCTTTGAAAAAAAAGACTTTGATGAGGATTGGAAAAGTTGTATCACTAGAAAAATGAAATCAGTCACAAATGATGAAATTTTAATTGTCACCGGTTCTCTCTATTTCCTATCTGAAGTAAGACCATTTATTGTTGAAGAGTGTAAAAATATCTAAAAGTTACTGGAAATACAGGTAAATTGTACTAGTTTTATATGACAACTATCTGAAAATTTGTTAAAATAACATATACTTTATAAAAAGGTGAAGGAGGAAAAGACATGAATTCCAATCGACGTGCAAAAATAATCATATGGTTATTGTGGCTTGTTTTTGTGCCTTCTTCAACCTATTTAGCCTTTCTAGTAACTAAACCAGACATAGCAAGCTATAGTGCGGATATATTATTCTTTCTTATTCTAATTGCAATTGTCGGCTTTTTTCCAATTAAACTAAACAATACCCCGATCTTTTTATATGAGGGGATTGCATTAGCTGTCTTTCTATCATTTGGACTTTTTGCTGAGCTAGTATTTGCTCAATTTGCTTTCATGATTGTTTTATTAACAATAAGAATTGGATGGAGCGAACTTTATCGAATTCCATTAAATTCTTTAATATTTTTAATCACTTCAATTATTAGTGCTGTTGTTTTCTACCTTTTGGGTGGCACTCATAATGGAAATGACTTGGCATCTTTAGCCTTTCTAGTTCCTGCAGCTGCTTATGAATTAACAAAGTTTTTATCTAACCAGCTAGTAATCAACTTTTTACTTCGATTACTAAACGGTGATCGAATACACTTCTTCACTCGGGATACATTACGACAAGGTATTACGGTTCTTATTCAATTTCCTATCGGGATTATTTTGTATATTCTTTATACCGAGATGGGTGTAATAGCTACAGTTTATGTTGGTATACCATTCATTACTCTTTCGATTTTCTTTAAACAATATTATGCGAGCCAAAATGTTAATTACTATCTACAAAAAGCAAGTGAAATAGGTCATCAGTTAGCTGGGAGATTGCAGGTAGATGAGGTTCTCGACTTAATTATCCAAAAGCTTTCAACTGTCTTGCCCGTAGATTTTGCTTATATATTAGATGTGAAAAAGGACGGATTGCATCTCATTCGTTATGTTGAAAATGGTGTACAAAAGACTCTTTCAATTCCTCCTTTACAAAAAAATGAAGGTATTGGTGGTACCGTTTGGCAAACAGGACAAGCTGTTCTGTTTCATAAAAAGGAAGAGTGGAAAAAGATTACTCAAGGCTATCTTCCGGCGACAGTTGAAAGTATTATTTCAGTCCCTATCGTCCGAAATAAACAGATTGTAGGAGTTCTTGTACTTGCTTCAAATTCAAAAAGATCATATGAAAAATATCAATTGATGATAGTCGACTTACTCGTTTCCTATTTAGCTGTTGCTGTTGAGAATGCAAGACACTATGAGGAAACGAAAAATAAGAGTGAGCGTTGTGCCTTAACAAAACTCTATAATTATCGTTATTTTGAAGGATTATTAGAAGAAGAATTTAAAAAATTAGATTCTACTAATAAAGGCGAACCATTATCATTAATTTTACTAGATATCGATCATTTTAAAGCAGTTAATGACAATTTCGGTCACCAGAGCGGTAATTTAATCTTATGTGAACTTGCTAATCGACTAGTGAAGATGGTTGGTAAAAGAGGAACAGTAGCACGGTACGGTGGGGAGGAATTTGTAATCTTATTGCCGAACAAAGACAAATTCACAAGTTTACAAATTGCTGAAGATATTAGAAAGTTAATTGCTAATAACCCGTTTGTTTTTTACTCTGACCTAGATAATAATAGAAAACAAATTTCTGCTAAGATTACAGCTAGTATAGGAGTCGCCACTGCACTAGAAGACGCAGATGACCCTCTTGCCCTCGTTCGCCATGCTGACCGAGCGATGTATACAGGTGCTAAGCAGGCAGGTAGGAATAAGGTTGCGCAATATGTTAGTTAATACCCTCTTTATTCAGGAGGGTTTTTGGTTTTTAAGAAATATAATATTAATCAATATATACACTGAAAAATTAATAAGTGATATAATAGAAATAAGTATTTAGTACTAATTTTATATTATTATTTTGTAGCAGATAGGAGGAGGAACTAGATTGTCAAAAAAAATTATCAGTATATCAATTATTTTCATATTAGTTTTAACCCTATTTATAAATGAAACCTCACCCAAAATTGCTGCTACTACAATTGATAATGAATTAAAATATGAAATTTTAGAAATTATAGCAAACGGTGAATCACAAATAAAAAATGATTTAGATAATCGGAAATTTAATGTAACAACAATGAGAATGAAAAAATTTGTAGCACTTCGAGAAGAATTAGTAGGGAAGTATGATTTAATACTTCTTGCAAGCGGGGATTATAATCCTGCCCGTGTCAATAGTAGTCCCTCTCACACTGTCCAACAAAGAACGAGTGCTCATAACACTACGAATGTTTTAAATGACATTACAAATCTAAAATCAAATGAAATTATTAACGGCTTTATTAATAATGGTCAACCAGTACTTTTACACTCAGATATATTAAAACATACGAATAGTAAATTGTATAAGAACTTTTCAGTCTTCGCAAATACAAATAAAAAAAATGTAAAGTTCTACAATGATTCTATTACTCTTAAAAATCTTATAAATGATTTTTATTTAAATCAGTTTTCTAAACGTCCACGAATTATACTAAATGAAAGACCAGTAGAGTACGTTCAGAACACCCAACATTTCTATGAAGCTGGGGATTCAGTTAAATTTGATTTTTCAGTTGCTAATACAAATAATTCTAGTAACATTACTGCTAATCTTTATATAGATTCTAATTTTGATGGGAAGTATACACTAGATGAAATTGTCTTAACAAGAGGGATAACGTCAAACAAAGGTAGTATAGTATATGTTCTTCCACGGGGATATTCAGGGCTAAGAAACTGGAAACTTGAAATAATTGATCCAATAAAATCTAGTAGTGACTATAAAAGTGGTTCATTATTTTTTAAAGGCGAAGTCGTAAAAGTAAGAGTATTACAGGTGAAAAAGGATACAAGTTTAGCCGGTTCATTAAATAATTCAGCTAATAATGATGTAATGCGCCAGTCCTATTTAAAGAAAGATAAAGAGTATGAAATCATTATAGATGTTACTGATATAGACACGTTTAAGAAAAGTAGGTCTCTGTTAAGTGAAAACTCGAAAAAACTGTCTCATGAGTCTATTAATGGTACGTATGACATGCTTATTTTTGGTTTTGCAGATGTATATAACAGTGCTAGCTTAAATAGTAATGCAATAAATTCAATTCAAAGATTTATCGACACTGGTCAAAGTATTATGTTTACCCATGACACAATTTATAGTTCAGAAAATGATTGGGTAAACAACTTCATGGATGATACTGGACAAACTTTTCCAAGAACTGATCTTGGAACAAATGCTCCAAATATCACTACCAATACAAGAAAAGTAAATGAAGGTTTAATAACCCAGTATCCATTTCTATTGGATGGACAAGGATTAACTATAGCAAATACACACAATCAATATTACACGTTGGATTTAGAAGATGAGAGTATCACACCATGGTATAACGTTATCGGTAATACACGTGATCAAGATGATAGCTGGAATCACTATTACACTTATTCAAAAGGTAATATAACGTATTCTGGTACAGGTCATACAAATAATAAATTTCCAGATTCTGAGCAAAGATTATTTGTTAATACGATGTATCGCGCATTTTTAGGATCAAATCATGCTCCGGAAATTAAAGTAATTACTCCAATAAGTAATTCAACAATTCCAAGCCATCAAGTTATGGAAATTGCGTACAGTGTTGAAGATTTGGATTTAAAGGATCGTAAACTAAAGACGAGAATTCTATTTGATGATAAGGAAGTTTTTGTAGACCAACATATTTCTAACGGAGATACAGTAATCAAATCTTTCGAGAATCCTTTACCGAATGGTGGGGACTTGAAGATTACAATTGAGGTTTTGGATAAGCAGGGTGCCATTTCTAAACAAGATGTTTTTATTAATGTAAAGCAGATTTCTTCAAATATTGAAGTTAGTAGACAACTTAATAACCCAGTTAGTGTTATAGAAGTTGGTAAAACTAATACAATTGGTTATAAAATACAACCTAAGCCTCTACAAAATAATTTTGAAAATGGGATTACAGGAGTACGCCCAATAGGTGTAATTAACCCTACTGAAGGTTTTACAGTTAATAAGAAATACACGATTATTAATGGAAGTCAAGGTAATTCGGACCAGGATAGTGCTTTTAGTGGGAACTTTGCTGGACTATCATTTTATGGGTCAAACAAGAAAGATTTTGAAGAGGAATTAAGATTTGGATATGAACTTCCACTTCGAATTGGCGATATGATATTAACTTCGCCAGGAAACATCAAAAGGAAAACTGAGGAAGTAATTGAAGACCTTACAAAAGAAGGACCTTATAAGATGATCTTTCCTGTTATTGATGATTTTCCAAATGGAAGAAAACAAGTAGAAATAACCAATTTTGTAGAATTTGAAGTTGAGATTAATTCAAGTGGCGACATTATTGGTAAGTTTATTCGATATATTAACGGAAATAGTGATGCTACTCTGAAGGTTACAAATGTTCAGTTTAGAGAGACATTCCCAGCAGGCTTGGAAGTACAGTTACCAGAAGGTAATAACTTCACAAGAACCGGAAACGTAGAATCTGGTTATACACTAGAAGGCACATTCGATGATATCAAATATTCATGCGTACAAAATGAATGTAGTGCCGATCCCCTGGAATTTGCTGTTACTGTTTCTCCTAAGACAAAAGATCAATTTACATTAAATAATTCTAAGTTGCTTTTTAATGATATTAATTCTGAAAGAATTGAATCTAGTTTCAATTCACTTACCTTAGTTTCAGATTTTGCTATTACAAATGTTCAGTTACCAAGTGAAATAACTGTAAATAAGGGAATTCCAAATAATTTATTTCCTTCACTGAAGATTCAACCGGAAAATGCAACCGTTAGGGATATTCAATGGAGTGAGAATACTAACGGTGAAATAATTACAGTGGATAGCAATGGCATTATTCAACCAGTGCAACAAGGGACCTCTCTTGTTACTGTTACCGTTACTGATAGATTTGGCAATGTGAAAGAAGCTACTATACGTGTAACTGTTCGTGTTCCGATAGAATTGATTGTTGTAAATGATATGAGTATAGAGATTGGTGAGATTAAATCTATCCCACTTAGTGTATTACCACAGGATTCCACCAATAATTTAATTTTTGAAATTGCAAATCCTAACATTGCCAAACTAAATAGTATAGACGGTACGGTTAAAGGACTCAAGGAAGGAACAACGATGTTAACTGTATATGGTTACGGTTCATCTGGTCAGGTAATTACAGATAATGCAATAATCACAATATTGCCGGTACCAGTTCAATCTATTGAGATTAGTCCAAAGGAAGTTAGGTTATCAAAATTTGACGAGTACAATAATTTTACTGTTACAATTAATCCTAGTAACGCAACATATAAAGATATTAACTGGTCTTCATCAAACACTAATGTAGTGACTGTAAACTCAAATGGGAAAATAGTAGCGATGAGCACTGGGTCATCTAGTATTACAGTAACTACACGAAATGGGAAAAGTGCATCTGCAATCGTGTATGTAGGCTCTCCATTAACTAATATTTTAGTACCAACATCACCTATTATTATTGAAAAAGGTGAAGAACGTAACTTGAATCAATATATTTCACTTGTCCCGTCTGATGCAACTAATGTCAGAAGTATTAACTTTAAAAGTGAAGATAATTATATCGCTACGGTTATTAATTCACACATTGTAAAAGGGAAACGTCTTGGTGAATCCAGTATTGAAGTAAAAGTTATTGATGAAGATGGAAATGTTTTCACTAGATTCCTACCAATTAAAGTCGTAGAACCTGGTACAAGAGATACTAATGATGATAGAAGCAAATGGTTATATTAAACTGTGAAAAGCCTTAACATTCTTTTGTTAAGGCTTTTCTTCAAGTTTTTGTTAGGAGGGCTCGTTCTGAAGAAACTTATTATATTTTTAATTATTGTTACCACAATGACTATTTCAGGTTGTACTAAATTAGATAAGTTAAATAAAAATCAGACTGAAGAATTGTTTACAGCAGTAGAGGAAGCAGATCTAGAACAGGTTAAAATACTAACAGAGGAAAACATTGATTTAGAAAGTAAAAATGATAGCGGTGAAACTGTATTTATAATGTCGTTAAAATATGGCCTTCATGATATTGCTAATCTATTATTAGAAAGTGGCGCTAAGTCCAATTACGAGATATCTGAACAAAATCCGATTCCTGCATTAAGCTTATCAATATCAACAACACCCGATATTAAGGATACAGTTGACTCAGCATCTTTGGATTTAATAGATCAACTACTAAATAATGTAGAAGTTGATCAAAAGGATATGACAGGTAGTACTGCATTACATTACGCTAGTAGAAAAGGGAGTGCTCACGTAGTTAACAAATTATTGGATGCAGGTGCTGATCCCACTATAACAAACTCATTAGCTGAAACACCTCTACTATTAGCTTCTGCAAGAGGGCATTCTGAAGTAGTAAAAGCACTCATTGAAAAAGGAAGTAACGTTAACGAAATAGATAGTAACGGGTGGTCTCCTCTTATGTTGGCGATCTCAAATGATCACATTGAAGCAGCCCTGTCATTAATTAAAAAAGAAGCAAATGTTAATTATCAGACCCAAAATGAGGGTTACACAGCGTTAATGATTGCATCAGAATATGGCTATCAAGAAAGTGTAAGAATATTATTGGAAAATGGTGCAGAAAAGTCTCTCAAGGACAATTTAGGAGAGCAAGCAATAGATAAGGCTAAAAAATGGAATCATGACGAAATAGTTTCATATCTAAATGGAGAAAAGTAAAGAGTAGCTAACCCATAAAGGGTAAGCTACTCTTATTTATTTTTTATAAAATTTTATTTGATAACTAGATCATCTGCAATTAAATCTAATTTATTTACTAATGGAAGTCCTTGTTGTTGTTCTATAAAAATATTTTTATCGTATATAACCTTAAATCTAGCCTTTTGAAGGTCTTCACTTTGAGTAAGTAATAATTTATCATAAAGTCCAAGTGATTCTTCTGCATTTCCACGGAAAGTGTTGATTACCAATCCATGTGAATTAGTATTCGGTAAAAGTTGATTGCTATTTCCTTTGGCAAATAGTCCACCTCTAATATTTATGTTTGAACCAACAGCATATAAGATAGCATTCGAGTTAGTGTAAAAGTAACCTCTTAAATTTTCATCTTTGTCGGATGAATTTGTAAACTCATTGATTCTTGCTATATTAAGCTCACCCTGCACAATCATTACTATTTCCTTTTCTTTTTCATTTTGGTCTTTTACACCTGAAATATCAGCATTATAAATGGTAGCATCTCCAAGAACATAAAGGGTAGAATCAAAAGCAATATCTCCTCTAATGAAAACATCTCCTGTTACAAGGATGTTTGCAGCTATATTCATTCGCTCGGTTCCTGTATTTTCAAAAAATGCATTACCATCAAATATTAGCCAATGAGAATTTAAATAGTGCCCAGTATTAGGAGTTTGGTTACACTCATTATTCTCAAAATAATATCCCTTGAAGTTAATACAACTAACGTCTACATATATATTATCCGTGCCATTTGTGCTCTCAACTAAAATTGATTTGTCTTGCTGAGTTAAATCTTCAAAGTCTATAAAGTTATTCGTTATGTTATAGGAACTTTTTAAGTCATCTAGTAAGTTGTCAATTACTTGACGCTTATTGTCATCCGTATTTTCTTTATCTTCAAGGTATTGTGAATATCTATTCCTAATTGCTGGGTTAGAGAAGGATGCACCTGCAGCATCAAAGAGTTTATCAGCAAAAGTTGTCATAACGTCAACATCAATGAACTCATCATGAGATTTTTGATATATAGGAGCATTTCCTTTAAAGGAATTATTCAATTCAGCTCCTTCTTTGTTTACTCTGCTGAAAAGGGCTTGTTCTCCAATAAAATCTCCCGAGTTAGTAACTTGATAACATTGTGTACCATAAGAACATGAATACATATTCTCCTTTGCAAACAACAAGCTAGTAGGAGATGTTGTTGGAAAAGTTGTTAAAGTCGTCTTTTTATATCCATTATAAATATAGTTGGCTGAATTACTCACATAAAAGTCTTCTTGTACATAAATATTTCCGTCTATATAGGTACCACCATTTAAAGTAACATCAGTTCTTGATCCCAATGCATATTTCAAAAAGCTAGGGGAAGCCGAAATAATAACGTTCCTACTTACAATTTTATTCCCTGCCTTTTTCCTGATTTGATACACTCTTGTATAAAGTTTTTGCCGCATCTGTTCTCCAACATTATATTGTAGGGAGATATCAATATCTTCAGGTTTATCATAATCCAATTCATACTCATCTATTAATTCTAAGAGGAATTCATTTAGTTTAATTTCATATTCGATAGGTGTTGTTTTTGTTATGTCGACGTTTAACGTGTATACTTTCAGTCTTGCTATAACCTCATCGATACTTTTAATACTCTCTTGTAGAGTGATCGTTTCAACTTTACGAAATTCTGTACGTTTTGCTCCGCCAATTGATGCAGAGAGTATCGCCATACCTAATGTCATAAAAATTAGAGTGACCAATAAGACTAAAAGTAAACTTGACCCCTTTTGATTCATTAAATACCATTCCTTTTAAAATCCAAATTCACTAGTTAGTGTAATAGGTTCAACAGATAATCTATTTTCAGATGTGTACTGTTTGTGTTCCAGAGTAAGAGATAGATGAATCAAGGCACTTTTACATATATCAAAATAATCTCCATTATTATTTTGTTCTACCAAGGTTCTAGTACAGCTAAATGATAATTTCTTGTCCAAAGATGTGTCTAAGCTACTCTCCGTATTAGTCTTAATAGATATTTGTTGCGAATTAATAATCTGATTATTAATATAAAGATTATCGTTTTCGATTTTTATAGTAATTGTAGTTGAATTTGGATCGGGATTTCTATCAAGTTCCTTTGATACATCACCAGTAGGATCAATTTTATAAATTTCTTTGTTAGCAAATGAAATACAATTCTCACCACAAGATTCAATTGTGTCAGGAGATAGTTCATAGATTTCATTTAAAACCATCGATAATATATAATCGGCTTCATCACGAAGCTGCCCTTCAATACCAATCTTCTCATAAGCTTTTATACCCGTTATAAATACACCATAGATTATTCCCACTATCATTGTTGAAATGGAAAGTGCAACTAAAAGCTCGATAACTGTAAATCCTTGTTCAGATCCTTTAACTCTACCTTTATCGTATAGATTCATCTGTGATCACACCTTCTATTACTATTGGAGGATTAACATCTACAGTTACTGTAATACCTACAAGATAACCATTAAGTTGAACTTTTTCTTTTTCAGGAACGTTTTCTTTATTGTATTCGTATAGAGAAATCTCGATATTATCATACACAATATTATTAATGGTGGGCTTTAGAACAGCTTCACAAGCAAGTCTATTATTTGAATCTAAAGATGTGCAGATTTCTTTATATGTAATCGATGTATGAGAGATTAAATTCTTTATAAAGTCAAAATCTTGCCGTTCCATATAAATTAATGCATTTCTCGCTACATTGAGGGCGACAGTTCGATTCTCATTCATTTTGGTATATGAATATGCCTGAGTGAAAAGAGATAACATACCTATTGTCACTACACTAAGAATTGTAATAGAGAGCAATACTTCTATTAATGTAAAACCCTTCTTATTCTTTATAATTTTCAATAGAATCATTTCGTCACCTTCTTTCAAAATACCTAATTTTATTATACAATAACTAATAGTCGATATTTGTCCAATTTCGGTGAATTTTGTATTTTTTAAAATTAGTAACGCATCTTATATAAAAAAATTAGGAAAGAGGTGAGATGTTGGAAAACATTTTGTTTGCCTTTTTAGCACTTATTTTATTAATTCCTTTACTATACTTTTTGCCATTAGGCTTTAAAAAACAAGGTAAACTAATAATAGTTGGGATTTCTTTACTGTTGGCTTTATTCGGATTACTTGCCAATACAGTATTTAATCTTTGGCAAACATCTCTACTTTTATTAGTATTTGCACTAGCAGCAACTTACTTAATTGAAAAAAGACTTAGTACACTTATCTTTGCTGATAAAGGATCCTCGCGATTGGAAGAAGAGGTCGAAGTCTCTAACGATCATGTAGTTTCCTCCAGTGAAGAGGAAACAGAAGGAATAATAAATGAAGAGAAAGAAGTTGAAGCTGAAAAGTTCTCGGCTACCTCAGAAACCTTACTTTTAAAAGACGCAAATGAAGATCATCAAGAGGATAGTCTATCACTCGAGTTAGATGAAATAGAGTACTTTAGCACTGACCCTAAGGATGGAATAGATGATGATACCATCGGAAAGGTTAGTGAGAAAGAACTCGACGAAGAATGGTTTGTTGAGAAGACACAATCTGATGATTTAAAAGATCAAACTCTGGTACATAATGAAGAGACAACAACAGAAACAGAGGAAGTTAAAGCAGAACAGAACGATGCGGATGATGCTAGTATTGTAGATTACAATATAGATGAGATTATTAATGAGGCAGAAGCAAATACAGTTGAAAATGAGCTTGCTCACACAGTTGATAATACAGAAGAAACTATATCCTTTGATACCTTAGAAGAATTAGATTTTATGGAAGAAGATTTACTTACTGAAGACGAGATCCGACTTGTGGAAGAAGATGAATATACAATCGAGGAAGATAAACATCAAGTAGATGAGGAAGACATAATTGATGAAAAAGACCTTCTAGTTGAAGATGTGGCCACAGTGATTGAAGAAGAAACTGAAGTTGTAGAACATGATCTTATCGAAGAGGAAGTCAAAGTGTTAGAAGAAGATCTTGTAGAAGAAGACGAAGTTCAAGAAGAAAAGGGCGTAGAAGAAGAAATCGAAGTCATAGAAGAGCAGCAGTTCGAAGAAGAATCTGAAGTGGTTGATGAAGAGTTGGTTGAAGAAGAGCTAGAAATAGGAATCACTGAAGAAAGTGTAAAAACAAAGCAGGTTAAGCAACAGATGATTCACACAATGGTAGCTCAGCTTCAGCATAGTAGAAAGTATCTTTCTTCTAAAGAGTATGTGAATCAAGTACAGGCACATTTGCATCCTAGCTTACCTTCTGTTGATTACTATACTTTTGCCCATTTATTAATTGAACATTTCATTTCTGAACATAATGATAAGGAGCTTGCTTCCTTAATAACCCATTTGAAAGAAAAATTTACAAATTATGCAATTATTCAACAGCAATTGCAATTTTTAGAGGAATATTATTGTAAAAAATGACTATTTTTTTGTCGATACATGGTACAATGAAAGATATGAATAAGTCGTGAATTATATAGAAATGGTGTGGTGAACATTATGAAAAAGAGTACACAAATCGTGAGCCTTCCAATCATTAGTATTTCGGAAGGGCAACAAGTTGGAAAAGTTAAATCTCTAGTGATTAATCCTGATAAAGGTTCTATTGACTTCTTAACAATCGAGCATGAAGATTGGCAAGTTAGTGTAAAGGCAATTCCTTTTAAAAAAGTTGTGGGGATTGGTGAGTATGCTGTAACTGTTGAAAGTGATAGTGCAGTAATTGACTTAAACGAGATTCCAATTGCAAATCAATTAGTGAATAAGAAAATTAAAATCACGAACACTAAAGTTATGACACGAAAAGGAGAGTTACTTGGTGAAGTAACTGAGTACTTTATCGATGATGAAACAGGTAACATTTTAGGTGTTTTACTTAACCTGCCAAATCGTGAAGTAAGTCTAGCTTCTGACTCTATTTTAACTTATGGGAAAGATATCATTATCGTCAAAGAAGATGCTGCTTCTCATTTTTTAGATTCAGTTGATCAATTGATAAACCCTGTCGTGGCGACTGAGACTTCAGTTGATTCATTCATAGACGAAGTTACAAACACTCAACAACCTACTTCTGGCTCTACTTTTGATCCGTTTGAAGGCTTAACTTTAATTGAAGAAGACGAAGAAGTAAAAGCATTAAAAGAAAAGCAAATTGAAATCCTATTAGGCAAAACTGTACAAAAGGACATTTTTGGTACAGATGGGCAACTATTATTCCATGAGGGAACTGTTTTAACTGAGAGTGATGTAATGAAAGCGCAAGAAGAAGGACCAGGAATAGTTGTAGAATTATCCATGCATGTCGAAGCTTAATACAAAGGAGGCAGATAGGTGAGGAACTTGCGTGAACTAAAGCTATTAGCTGCACTAGTTGTTTGCACAGGTTATATTTTTAGTTTCTCACACTTTGGTGCTTTTGCGTATGAATCAGTATTTAGCGACGGTAACAAGTTTGATGTCGGGACAATGATTGGACCAGTAGACATTTCAAACTTAACGAAAGAAGAAGCGATTAGTAAAATAGAGAATGAAATACATAATTGGGGCACATTGACTCAATTAACCCTTAAGAATAAAGAAAACGATCAAGTAATTAATACTTCATTGTTTTCTTTTTCGATTACAGAGAGTGTTTCAAATGCTCGAAATGGAAAACAGTCGCCTCTACTTGTTGCCCTCTTAGATGAACATCTTATAAGTGCTTTACAAGAGGTTGCTGAAGATTCGCTAATAGAGAGACTAGAGTTAAACGAACTGCAATCTGAACTTGAACAAATTGCAGAGGAGCTACAACCTGGTAGTTATTCATTTGAACTACTGCATTATGGAGCTAACAATGATGAATTCGAGGTAGTTGCTGAGAGCATTGTTGGAACCTCAACTTACCACAATGACATTTCAAACATGCTTACTAGCCTCGCTAACATAAACGTACCAGCTCAGGGTACATTTTCTCTTCTAGAAACAATTAATGAACTGGGTATCGGTAACGTATCTACAGATTCACTAAGTATTGTTGGATCGGCTCTATACAAAGCGATTTTGTTAACAAATTTTGATATCCTTGAACGACATGCAAGCCGAGAATTACCAGTTTATGCAGAATTAGGTTATGAAGCTAGAATTCTACCAAATCAAAAGGATTTTGTTTTTTATAATCCAAACACGACTGATTATAGTATTAATTTTGAACTTTTTGAAGATCGGCTTTATGTATCAGTTAGTGGATCTCCTTTCATTTATGGCTATCAAGTAATGATGGAAACCAGAGCCTTTAATCCGAGAACAATTTTACAATACAAAAGTTCTGTACCCGTAGGAGAGACGGTAGTACAGACTGAAGGAACAAAAGGTTTTTTAGTTCCTGTCTATCGGTTAACAATGCAGGATAGTATAAATATTGTTGATAAAACAAAAATAGCCGAAGACTTTTATCCACCTATACATCGGGTTGAGTTAAAAAGTATCGTTAGTAACCAAGCAGAAGGAAACCAAGGAAATGATCGAATAGATTTTCCAAGTGAAGAGTCACCTTCTGAACAAAATGAAACTGAGCCGAATACGGATTCAGGAGATGCTGGAAATATAAATAATCCTATTGAAGACCCAGACGATGATGATGATGATTTATGGGGAACACCAGGTGCACCAATAAAAGGTGAATAATTGGTAAAGTAGGGGTAACAAATGAAACAAGTCAGAAAAAGATTAGGGGATTTATTAGTTGAAGCTGGTCTAATTACGCAAGACCAGCTTCAATTAACATTAAAAGAAAAAAGTGAAACACAAAAGCTAGGAGATGCACTGTTACAACAGGGATTTATAACAGAGCAACAATTAATTGAGGTCCTCGAGTTTCAGCTAGGAATTCCTCATATTAGCTTATTTAGATACCCATTTGACCCTAAGTTAACATCCTTAGTGCCAAAGGAATTCGCAAAGCGTAATTTACTTATCCCTTTAAAAAAAGATGGAGATAAATTATTCATAGCTATGTCAGATCCAATGGACTTCTATGCAATTGATGATTTGCGTCTTACTACCGGCTTTCAGATCGAAACTGCAATTGCTACAAAGGATGATATTCTTCGCGCAATAACAAAGTACTATGATATAGATGATAGTATGGATGAGTTACTTAGTGAAATAAAGGTAGGTCAACCTGTTGAGGAAGATAAAATTACCGATAATGACTCGCCTGTTGTTAGATTAGTAAACCAAATTCTTCAAAATGCAATCCAGCTACGTGCGAGTGATATACATATTGACCCACAGGAGACGAAGGTAATTGTTCGGTACCGAGTGGATGGTGTGTTAAGGACAGAAAGAACACTCCCTAAACATATGCAAAGTGTGTTAACAGCACGTATAAAAATCATGTCTAACTTAGATATCACAGAGCATCGTACGCCTCAGGATGGTCGAATGAAGATGAATTTAGAGTTTCATCCAGTTGATCTACGTATTTCTACGTTGCCTACCGTGTTTGGTGAGAAAATAGTAATGCGTATCTTAGATTTAAGCAGCGCGCTGAATGATATTAATAAACTAGGATTTAACAAATTGAATCATAGTCGTTTTCTTAGCCTTATTGAAAAGCCAACGGGAATTATACTAATTACTGGACCTACTGGCTCAGGGAAGTCTTCTACACTCTATGCAGCTCTTAATCGCTTAAATAGTGAGGAAGTTAACATTATTACGATTGAAGATCCTGTTGAATATCAGTTAGAAGGTGTTAATCAAATCCAGGTAAACCCAACAATTGGTATGACCTTTGCAAAGGGATTAAGATCGATTTTACGTCAAGATCCAAACATTATTATGGTCGGAGAAATACGCGATCGCGAAACGGCAGATGTAGCAATTCGAGCATCTTTAACAGGACATCTTGTTTTAAGTACTCTACATACGAATGATTCAATTGGAACGGTCACAAGGTTAATGGATATGGGAGTAGAACCATTCTTAGTAGCATCATCCTTAAATGGTGTAGTAGCTCAAAGACTAGTACGTAAAGTTTGTAGAGACTGCTCAGAAATACAAGCACCTACAAAAAGGGAGCTTGAGATTTTTTCAAAAAGAGGGATTACGGTTTCTGAAATTACTAGAGGAAGAGGATGTGGAACTTGTAATATGACTGGTTACAAAGGTCGAATTGCAATCCATGAATTACTTGTCATAAATGATGAGCTCCGTCGAGTGATTATGAATGGAGAATCACTTTCAAGATTAAGGGAATTAGCCATGAAAAATAAAACCATCTTCCTGCTTGATGATGGACTACTAAAGGTAAAACAAGGCTTAACAACAACTGAAGAAATATTAAGAGTGGTAATGCCAGAGTAGGTGAATGAAATGAAAACAAAACTTGATCTTCTATTACGAGCAGCTTTTGAATTAAAGGCTTCAGATATCCATTTAACAGTCGGAGTACCTCCTGTACTTCGGATTAATGGTGAGTTGAAAAAATACGGAAAAGAGATAATGAAACCGGCTGATACAGAAGGTATGGCAAAGTCGATTATTTCTGATGCTATGTGGCCACAGTTTATTGAAAAAGGAGAGCTAGATTTCTCCTACGGGATATCTGGGGTCTCACGATTCCGTGTAAACACTTTTTTTCAGAGGTCTTGCATAGCACTTGCCATCCGTGTTGTCCCAACAACAATTCCAACAATTGACGAGCTTGAACTTCCATATGTTTTGAAAAAATTAGTGACAAAACCACATGGGTTGATATTAGTGACAGGACCTACAGGAAGTGGTAAATCGACAACGATTGCTGCAATGATTGATCATATGAATCAAACAATGAGGAAGCACATTATTACGCTTGAAGATCCAATCGAATATCTACATAAACACGGAAATTGTATTATCGACCAACGAGAAATTGGCTTTGATACAAGAAACTTTTCTAACGGACTTCGCGCATCATTAAGGCAAGATCCTGATGTGATTTTTGTTGGGGAAATGAGAGACTTAGAAACGATTCATACTGCGATTACTGCAGCAGAAACAGGTCACCTAGTGTTTGGAACACTACACACATCGAGTGCACCCACTACAATCGACCGTATAATCGATGTATTCCCAGCCACACAACAAGCACAAATTAGAATACAACTTGCCTCTGTGCTAGTTGCAATTCTCTCACAGCGATTATTTCCAACTGCAGATAAAAAAGGAAGAAAAGCAGTTACAGAAGTGTTAATTAATAACTCTGCCATTTCTAATTTAATTCGGAACGAAAAGATTCATCAAATTATTAGTGTCATGCAAACAAGCCGAACACAAGGAATGCATACACTAGAAGTTCGTTTGAAAGAATATGTCCAAGCAGGTGTGATTTCAGCCGAAGCAGCACAACCATTTTTACAGGAGAGGCAAGAATAGATGCCAAAATTCCGTTATCAAGGCAGAGATAAAAAAGGAAAAAAATCAGGTATTATTACTGGTCCTTCAAAACGTGATGTAATAGGGAAACTACAGGAAACAGGTATAAGGGTCATAGAGATACAAGAGGTTCCAGAAACATTGTTAACGAAAGAAATTATCATTGGAAATCCGGTAAAACTTCAAGACTTTGTTATTTTTATGAGACAATTCTCTACCCTTTTAAAAGCAGGTGTCTCTGTTGTTGAGTCAACAAGGATTTTATCAGCACAAACGGAAAGCAAACAGTTAAGAAGGGTCCTCGTTGAAATCGAAGCAGATTTGAGAGAGGGAAATCCCCTGTCAACAGCTGCTTCTAGGCATAAAAAAATCTTTTCGCCAATGTTTATCAGTATGGTAAAAGCAGGTGAAGCGGGTGGAAACATGGACGAAACCCTTGATCGCCTTGCAGTTCATTATGAAAAACAGCATCGAACGAGACAGAAGATTGTATCTGCATTAGCTTATCCTATAACGGTAGCAATCATAGCTGCAATCGTCGTTATGTTCCTCTTAGTAGCAGTTGTTCCAACTTTCGTTGATATGTTTGCTGGATTTGGAGCTGAGCTTCCTGCAATTACTCAATTTGTCCTAAATGCGAGTGCGTTTATGCAAAAAATGTGGTGGCTAATCATTCTAGTTGCACTTGCGTTATATGGAGGTTTCCTGGTACTAAGAAATGACAAAAAGGGTAAGTACTTTATAGACTATTTTTCGTTAAGAATGCCAATCTTCGGTAACATGCTTCAGAAAGCTGCATTAGCAAGAATGACTAGAACCTTAAGCTCACTATTCTCAAGTGCTGTTCCAATCTTGCAGGCTTTAACTATTGTAGAGGATGTTGTGGATAATGAAGTGATTACCAAAGTTATCCGTGAGTCAAGGGACTCTCTTGAAAGAGGACAATCCTTAACGGAACCGATGAGACGTCATTGGGCTTTTCCACCACTTGTTACACAAATGATCGCGATTGGTGAAGAGACAGGTTCTTTAGATGAAATGCTAGGGAAAGTAGCTGACTTCTATGAGGCTGAAGTAGAAAGTAGTACGGACCGACTTAAATCCCTTATTGAGCCACTTATGATTGTACTTTTAGCGGGAATCGTCGGTACAATTGTAACCTCAATACTAGTTCCGATGTTCGACATCTTTAACAAAATTCAGATGTAAAAACCAGAAAAAAACAATAACGTGTTTGATTTTGTCATGTTATAATACACATAGGACAAAATTACTATATGGGAGAGGATGAAGCAAATGTTTAAGAAAATGAGAACACACTTAAAAAATCAACGTGGATTGACATTAATAGAACTACTAGCTGTAGTTGTTATTTTAGGGATTATTTCGGCGATTGCTGTGCCGAGTATTGGTGGGATAATACAGAAAACACAAAATGATGCTATTAAAGCAGAAGCTGTTCAAATATTAAATTCTGCTAAGCTTTATACAGCAACTAATGGAAGTACTCCTCCGACACATTTAACTCATGCGGACTTGGGAGAATACCTTGAAAACGTTAATGATGAAACATATAGAGTGTCTTATATGACTTTAGCAGATGGAACAGTTACTTACTTAATTAATGGTCATGATGCAAACGGACTAGATAATATAGATGGCACTGCTATCGCGCAACAGGCGAACTTACCTGCAACTGCTGTAGACGGAGCTACATTAGGAGATCTAGATTAATCGGTTATATACTACTTTTTCACAACAACCCTTAAGGGTTGTTGTGAAACTATAGAGGTAAAACTATGGAATTAGTAATATCAACTTATATATTGTTAGTAGCCCTCCTCCTAGGCTCCTTCTACAACGTCGTAGGCCTTAGAGTACCAAACAATCAATCAATCGTCGCGCCACGTTCAGCGTGTCCAAATTGCAAGCACCAATTAACAGCAGTGGAGTTAATCCCTGTTTTTTCGTATTTGTTCCAAAAAGGAAAGTGTAAATCTTGTAACACACCAATCTCGCCAATTTACCCATTTGTTGAATTAATGACGGCAATTCTTTTTACGATTTCACCTTTTCTGGTGGGCTGGTCAAAGGAATTGATTATCTGCTGGACCTTGATTTCACTATTTATGATAATCTTTGTGTCAGATGTACATTATATGATTATTCCAGATAAAGTCTTAATGTTCTTCTTTTTCGTTTTTCTAGTAGAACGAATGTTTATACCACTAACACCTTGGTGGGATTCATTGCTAGGTGCCCTAGTTGGATTTACCCTCCTCTTACTCATTGCATATCTAAGCAAAGGAGGAATGGGTGGCGGAGATATAAAATTATTCGCGTTACTAGGGTTTGTCTTGGGGTGGAAGCTAGTCTTACTCTCTTTTTTTCTTTCAACTCTTTCAGGTACACTTCTCGGAGGGCTCGGCATGTTAACCGGAAAAGTAAAAAGAGGGAAGCCCTTCCCTTTTGGCCCTTCTATTATAATTGGAACACTAGTAGCTTATTTCTTCGGTGACAAACTGATACACTGGTATCTTCACTTTTTTATCTACTAACAAACAACGCTATAAGGAGTTTTTACACGATGGTCTTCAATTTTCTTTCAGGTAACCACAGAACAGCCAACATCATATTAAAAGACCATGTTATTCGTTATATAGAATTGAAACAAACTTCACCTATTATTGTTAATCATTCGGCTGAACGGTATATTCCTGAAGGATTAATACGAGACGGTAAAATTATTGATAGAGACACACTGTCTACGATACTAGAGGAATGTATTGAGGATTGGGGAATCAAAAAAAGAAATGTGCGCTTTACTGTACCAGATGCTTTTGTTGTCATTCGTACAGTACAGGTCCCTGGTGACCTTGAAGATGATGAGGTAAAAGGCTATTTGTATCTAGAATTAGGGACAACTATTCATCTTCCATTTGAAGATCCTGTCTTTGATGCAATTGTCATAAAGGATTCTGGGGAGAAAAAAGATGTCCTATTATTTGCTGCTCCTGAAGAAATAGTTACTCAATATTCGGAGTTATTCTCAGAGCTCAAACTAAAACCAACTTCAGCTGATATCTCAGCGTTATGTTTATATCGATTATATTTCGAGATTGAAAATCCACGAAATAATCAACACATTATGTTAGTGCAATTTGATATACATATGGTCAACATTAGTATATTTCATAATCATAAGCCTATTTTTATGCGACATCTTCCCATCGAAGGTATATATGAAAATTGGGATAATCATTACACTACTTCAGGTGAACACCAGTATCAATGGGTTGGTGATGAACAAGAGCTATCTATGCAGCTTCTTGACGTATACAAAGAAATAGAAAATGTAATGAATTTTTACCGTTTTTCTTTGAAACAAGGAAAAGAGGGAATTGAGAGAATTTACTTATGTGGTGATTACCCATTATTTAGAAAAGTTGCTAAGGATGTTAAAGAACGTTTTGACTTACCAGTAGATACAATTGATTCTGAAAAAGTAGCAACAAGTAATGGAGAGCAAATCCCACAGCAATTACATTTAGCACTAGGGTTAGCTTTAAAAGAGGTGCGCTGATGTTAGTAGATATCAATTTATTACCTCAGAAGGAAACAAAGAATACATCAAAGTACATTATTACTGGTATTATCCTTTTTATTGTTTTAGTCCTAAGTATTTTATTAATCGTGGTTATGAACCATCATAAATCCCAAATTGATCAGTTAAACAATGAACTAGCAATGACTAGAGAATTAACAGCAATCGAACAGCAGAAAATTGTTGATTTTGAGTCCTCCTCTTCTGTTATTGAGTTAGAAAATGCAGTTGAGTGGGTGAAGAACTATCCAACAGAGACAGTGCCTATATTAGAGCATTTAATAGGACTTTTACCAGAACGAGGATTTTTACAAGCATTATCCTACACTGGAGAAGGTGCAGTCTCAATCTCAGTTCAATTTGATACAAATCGAGAAGTAGCATATTACCTAAAGTCTTTAACAGAATCTGACCTAATAGAAGCTGCATCACTGCTAGATATTCAAACACAGCAGATTGGCACTGAAGAAGCTGAAGGCTACTTACCAAGGTACATTGCACAATTTGATCTTACGATTAATAAACAAGCCATAGATGAACTCCAAAAGGAGGAAGAATAATGGCAAAACAACTATCCAAGAAGCAACTAGTTATCATTTTAATGTCTAGTTTGTTGATATTATTACTCTTCGTTTTTCTCTATTTTCTTTTAATAAAGCCGTTAGAAACTGAACATGACCGACTTGAAAATGACTTGAAAACAGAGAAACAACTCTTAGAAGTTGTCCAAACAAGAGTTGCACAAATGCAAAATCAAACATATGAAAGTACGATAGAATTACAAAAGCGGGTTCCTGTTAAGCCAATTTTGGAACAATTTCTACTTGACCTAGAAAAAGCAGAGGTTGTATCAAATAGCTTTATTTCAAATATGTCTTTTGGTGAGACAGAAGTAACTCCACAAAATACATTAGAAGAGTATGTTGATATGAATAATAATGATGAAACGGCAGAAGAAGCTCAGGAACAGGAAAACGCTCAATTTCCTGCGGGGTTAGAAAAGATAACAGTCAATCTATCTGTTGTTGCTCCTGACTATTTCGCTCTAGAAGAGTTTATAACAACCTTAGAATCTCAAAAGAGAATAACCCAAATTGAGAATTTAGTTTTTGCAGGAACAGAAGAGATTACTTCCATTGAACAAGAGATCAATCCTATCCCTTTTACACTTACTGTTTCTACTTTTTACTTACCTAGTCTAACTGACTTAGTAGATGATCTTCCAACATTAGAAACACCACTTCCTAGTAATAAAAGAAATCCGTTTCCAACAGGAATAAAGGATAATGACTAAGCTCGGCAAGTCCGAGCTTTTCATAGAAAAATTAGTAGGAGAGTGGCTATGCTTGTTAATAGAAATCAAAAAGGAATTACTTTAATAGAATTATTAGCAGTGATTGTAATATTGGGGATAATTTCTTCTGTTGCGATTCCAACAATGACTAATCTTGTCCAACTTTCAAAGGATCGGGCGATGGTAGGCAATGCGCACGCTTTAAAAGAAGCAGCAAGTTTATATGTTCGTGATTTACACCTACAGCAACAAACACCCCCATCAAAAATTACCTATAAGATGTTAATAGATAGTCAGTACATAGAATATATTAAAGATCCAGATACAGGTAGCCGTTATAGTGACACAAATGCATCCTTTGTTGAATATAAACAAAATCAACTTACAGGCATTTGTTTAAAAGGCTTTGAGCGAAGCATTTGCGGTGGCAACGGAGAAGCACTATCTCTAGATTCGATCACTGTTGAATCCATAATAATAAATGATTAGTGAAAAATTTGACGAAAACCTTTACCGACAAGACGACAAATGTCTTGTTATTTTTTTTGTATCTTATGGTAGCATGGTAGAAAGTGATTGTCCCGTTCGACAAATATAAAGGTGGTGAATGGTGTGGACAAGCCAAAACAAGGTATCTCAATAAAAATTAATGGACAAGAACGTGAATACAACGTAAATAAAGTAGAAAAAGAAAAAAAGCTAGATATTGAGCTTGACACATATGAAAATCATGAAGTAGCTGCTGCCAAAGAAGCAGAGGAAGATGATTTCGCCTGGGTACTTCCGACAACAAGTGGGGATGAAAAAGGAAGCCAACCATTTGTAGCAATCGAAGATGTAAGAAACTTGAGTAGTAAAAAGAATAATAAATTTAAAGGGTTTGGGAAGAAAAACTTTACCCCAAAGTCAGTTTTACCTTCAAAGTCCTTTTTGATTTCAGTTGTATTAGGTGTATTGATTGGAACAGGTTTTGGATTAATTGTTCTAAATCTATTAACAGATGACATTATTCAGGAACAGGTATCATCTAGTAATCCGCAGGGAGGAACGGTTGGGCAAAAAGCAGCAGGTGAGGAAGAAGAGAAACCAACAGCAAGTGATGATAACAAGCAGAAGGACGGTGTCAACACCATACCATTTAAAGTGGGTACACTAAATCCTGTAGTCATTCAAGCTGGAATTTTTTCAACTTTAGATTCTGGTCAGCTAATTGTCGATAAGATAAAAAATCTAGGGTATTCTGCTGTGATTCTTGAAAACGCAGATACATATATTGTTCTAGGTGGAATTGGTAGTAATGTTGACCTAGTAAAACAGATGAGTTCTGTATATGCTGAAAATAATACAGAACATTTTGTTAAACCAATAACCATCAATGGTGGAGACTATCAAAATGTACCTGAGATTGAGAGCCAATATATTGGAAAGACAATCCCTCTTTATAATGAACTAGCTTCAATCTCATCGAGTTTAATAGCTGGTTCTGACATTACTAGTGAAAAATGGCAGCAAGTAGTAGGTCTTTACAAAGAGATAAAACCAATTGAACAAGACAAAGTAAGCGAACATATACAATCGTTTTCGACAAATATAACAAAGGGCTACGAAATACTAAACACCTATTATGAAACGAAAGATAAAGCTTCACTTTGGCAATCTCAACAGGCTTTATTAGATGCCCTTCGAGATTATCAGTTATGGGTGAATACTCTTTCTTAATAAAAATTCTCAAACTATATAAAATTAAATTTTCACTTAGAAAATAGCCGAAAAAGGAGCGGAAACGTTCCTTTTTTTAACCTTTTTCATTAAGAATTAGAAATCTTTTCATAAAAATACCGTTTTGTTGAACACTAAATTTGGTAGTAAAATTCAATTTTGGTAAATTGTTTATTGTCATGTTTCTTTGGTACGATAGTAAAGTATCTTCCAAATCTGTAAGAAATAAAAATGAGAAGGGTGATTACTATATGAAACGCCTCATCTTAGCCTCAGGCTCTCCTCGAAGAAAAGAACTTCTAAATAATCTTCAAACTCCTTTTGAGATATCAGTGAGTGATATTGAAGAAGTCGTTGATCCACAGTTAGTGCCTGAACAAGTTGTAATGTCACTAGCAGAACAAAAAGCTAGAGACGTTGCGAAAAAATATCCGAATGATTTTGTTTTAGGGGCTGATACAATTGTTGTATATGACCATCAAATCTTAGGGAAACCAAAGGATAAACAGGAATCATATACTATGCTTAAGCTGCTATCTGGCCAAGTTCATGAAGTATTAACAGGTGTAGCTATCATCGTTGGTGAAGACGCAGTTACTTTTTTTGAACGGACAGAAGTTGAATTTTGGGAATTAACGGATGAAGAAATTTGGAAGTATATTAACAGTGGTGAACCAGCAGATAAAGCTGGATCATACGGTATACAAGAGCTCGGTTCAGTATTGGTTAAGAGGATTAGCGGTGACTACTTTTCAGTGGTTGGATTGCCTATTTCCCGCACCATTCGTGAACTTCAGAAATTAGGGTTCAAGGCAAATTAAACCCACGGGTAATTGGCGTAAATCTATTAACTTTTGAACATGATAAGGCTATTAGGAGGCTCCAGGAGGAATTTTATAAAATGCAAACTGAGTCTCCATTATTAATTCGTGATTTTCCACATGATGAAAGACCGAGAGAACGTTTACTCTCAGAGGGCTCCTCAAATTTATCCAATCAAGAGTTACTAGCAATTTTATTAAGAACTGGGACAAAGAAAGAGTCGGTATTACAACTTTCTAACCGTCTATTAAATCATTTTGAAGGATTAAGGCTTCTAAAGGATGCAACTGTTGAAGAGATTACAGCGATAAAAGGTATCGGTCAAGTAAAAGCTGTTCAAATTATGGCTTCTATTGAACTTGGTAGAAGAATTGGCCGACTTCAATATGAAGACCGTTATGTTATTCGCTCACCAGAAGATGGAGCCAAATATGTAATGGACGACATGCGCTTTCTGTCACAGGAGCATTTTGTGTGTCTTTACTTAAATACCAAAAACCAGGTACTCCATCGACAAACTATCTTCATCGGCAGTCTAAATGCTTCGATTGTTCATCCTCGTGAGGTATACAAAGAAGCTTTTAGAAGATCAGCAGCATCAATCATCTGCATTCATAACCATCCTTCTGGTGACCCAGCACCAAGCAGAGAGGACATTGAGGTTACGAAACGTTTAGCGGAATGTGGAAAAATCTTAGGAATAGAACTTTTGGACCATCTAATTATAGGTGAACATAAATATGTCAGCCTCAAGGAAAAAGGGTATGTATAAGCACTATCCTTTTTAATAGTAGTACGATATAATATTTGTTATGGGTTTTTGAAGTAAAACATTATAAAAAAACATAAAAAACACTCATTTGGTATTTCGTATCAGAAAGGAAGATACATAATATGTTTGGAATTGGTACACGTGACCTTGGAATAGATTTAGGAACAGCAAATACTCTTGTCTATGTAAAAGGAAAAGGGATTGTTGTAAGGGAACCATCTGTTGTTGCAATGCAAACTGACTCAAAACAAATCGTTGCAGTGGGGAACGATGCGAAAAATATGATCGGCCGTACACCAGGAAATGTAGTAGCTCTACGTCCAATGAAGGACGGAGTAATTGCAGATTACGATACAACTGCAACGATGATGAAATATTACATTAAGCAGGCAGTTAAAAACCAAAGCTTTTTTGCACGTAAGCCATATGTGATGGTTTGTGTACCATCTGGAATTACAGCAGTTGAGAAGAGGGCAGTAATCGACGCGACTAGACAAGCTGGTGCGCGAGATGCATATACAATTGAAGAACCATTTGCAGCAGCTATCGGAGCTAACCTGCCTGTTTGGGAACCAACTGGAAGTATGGTTGTAGATATCGGTGGTGGGACGACTGAGGTGGCAATTATCTCTTTAGGTGGTATTGTTACAAGCCAGTCAATTCGTGTTGCTGGTGATGAAATGGATGATGCAATGGTTCAATACATCCGTAAGACTTACAACCTTATGATTGGTGATCGTACAGCCGAAGCAATCAAAATGGAGATTGGGTCAGCAAGCTCTCCAGAGGGTGTAGAAAATATGGAAATTAGAGGTAGAGATTTATTAACAGGTCTACCTAAGACGATTGAAATTACAGCAGAGGAAATTTCCAAAGCTTTACATGATACAGTTTATGCGATTGTTGATTCTGTAAAAAACACATTAGAAAAAACGCCACCAGAGCTTGCAGCTGATATAATGGACCGTGGAATTGTCCTCACAGGTGGAGGAGCTTTACTACGCAACCTGGACAAGGTAATCAGTGAAGAAACAAGCATGCCTGTACTAATCGCAGAAAACCCATTAGACTGCGTTGCAATCGGAACAGGTAAAGCACTAGACCATATCCATTTATTTAAAAAATAGGCTAGATTGAGATTTGATACTATGTTGATTTCTGCGGAAGGCACTAGACTCCTGCGGGAGAAGCGCGTCAAAGTGAGCCCCCACAGGCGTAAAGCGCCGAGGAGGCTCACGGACCGCCCGATGGGAATCCGATTTTGAAAAGCCGGTAGTTGGGCTTTTCAAGATTCCCCACGGAAAGCGAGTGCCTGGAGCAGAAATCAACAGGTATTTATAACATTGCAAAATAGTAAATCAAGATTTCGTTAATGTATTAGAACAAGAGGGTGTTAATCATGCCACAATTTTTCCTAAATAAACGTCTAATATTATTGCTTGTAAGTATTATCGTGCTGGTGGCATTGATTGGTTTCTCACTAAAAGAACGTGAAGGTCTATCATGGCCCGAACAATTTGTAAAAGACTCAATGGGCTGGGTACAATCAATCATTCACAAGCCAGCCCGTTCCATCTCTCATTTTTTTAGCAACGTGAACGATCTAAAAAATACCTATGAAGAGAATAAACTATTGAAGTCTAAACTAGATGAATATGTATTGCTAGAAACCGAACTTCAAGATCTTAAAAACGAGCATAAAACACTACAAGAGATATTAGATAAAACCGAAAGTTTACGTGGCTTTAATTCGATACAAGCAGCTGTAATAGCTAGAAACCCTGATCGTTGGCATGAAGTTGTTACTATTAATAAGGGTGGACAACATGGTATTAAGCAGGACATGGCTGTTATTACGGCAAGTGGACTAATTGGTAAAATAAAACATGCTTCACAATTTACATCAACTATTCAGTTATTAAGTGCCCCTGACCGAAAGAATCGAATATCTGCCTATATACAAAGTGGAGATACAGATACATTTGGGTTGATTGAGGGGTACGATAAGGAAAAAGAGGCGCTTTTATTTAAAAGAATTCCGTTTGACGCCAAAATTGAAGTAGAGCAAAAAGTGCTCACATCAGGTTTAGGTGGAGTATTCCCAGAAGGTCTTCTAGTTGGTGAAGTAATTGAGGTCGTACCTGAGGACCATGGGCTAACTAAAATGGCTTATGTGAGACCTGCTGCTAACTTTTATCAAATCGACCATGTTATCGTAGTAGAACGCACAATGATTGAACCAGAAGATGAGGGGGAAGAAGGGTGAAAAAACTAATTCTTCCACTTCTTTTAACTATACTATTTGTTCTTGAGAGTGTATTTGTCGATTTATTACCATCTACGCTTTTTAATGTAGACCGATTATTTATTCCACATTTTGTTATGATCGCACTTGTATTTATAGTAGTTTATTATAATCATTTGCTAGGTTTAGTATATGCTATTATTTTTGGACTACTATTTGACATGGTATATACTGAAATTATTGGTGTTTATATGTTTGCTTATCCAATTATTTCGTATGTTCTAACCAAAGCGGTAAAAATACTTCAGACTAATATATTTATTATTTCAGTTATAAGTATTGTTGGTGTCGCTTTGCTAGAATTTTATGTGTATGCTGTTAATCTAATTATTGGATTTACAAATATGAATATATCTCTTTTTATAAGTGATCGACTTTTTTCAACATTGGTTTTAAATAGTGTATTTGTAATAATAGTATGTTATCCATTTAAAAGGTTATTGGTGAGACTTTCTGTCACGGAATAGTATGAAAACTAATGAATTGATAGAGGAAAATGGAACCCTTTTGTTGAAATATTAATCGTTGAGGTGAACGTCATGAAAGGACAAAAACAACAATATGTGACAATAAAAGGCACAAAAGACGGTTTAACGTTACATCTCGATGATTCTTGTTCATTTCAGGATCTAGTAGCTGAGCTAGAAGAGAAACTTTTAGTTAATCAACGTCATGAAGAAGATGGGCCCTTACTACCAGTTCGCTTAAAGGTAGGAAATAGGTATGTTACAAATGAACAACAGGAACAGTTACGTGGTCTTATACGTAATAAAAAGCATTTAGTTGTTGATTCTATAGAAAGTAATATACTGACTAAAGAGGAAGCACTTGAATTAAAAAGAGAGAGTGAAATTGTCTCGGCAGCTAAGGTTGTCCGGTCTGGACAGATTCTAAAGGTTCAGGGCGATTTATTGTTAATAGGTGATGTTAACCCCGGAGGAACCGTTATAGCAGAAGGCAATATATTTATTTTAGGTGCATTACGAGGTATTGCTCATGCGGGATGTAATGGGAATGGACAAGCTGTTATAGCTGCATCGATTATGCGTCCTTCACAGCTTCGTATTAGTGATATTATGAACAGGGCACCTGATTACAATCAGGATGATACAAACGAGATGGAATGTGCGTATATTGATGAAAATGGATTGATTGTCGTAGATCGTCTTCAATTGTTAACACATATTAGACCCAATTTGACACGGTTAGAAGGAGGTATGTAACGGTGGGAGAGGCTATTGTTATTACATCAGGTAAAGGCGGAGTTGGTAAAACAACTACATCTGCAAACGTTGGAACAGCCCTTGCGTTAGCTGGAAAAAAAGTATGTTTAGTAGATACAGATATTGGCTTGCGTAATCTGGACGTGGTCATGGGCTTAGAAAATCGGATTATCTATGATTTAGTAGATGTTGTAGAAAATCGTTGTAAAATACACCAGGCACTAGTTAAGGACAAGCGTTTTGACGATCTATTGTATTTATTACCTGCTGCACAAACAAGTGATAAGTCAGCAGTATCTCCAGAGCAAATGAAAAAGCTTATTGCTGAACTTAAGCAAGACTATGATTATATTATTATTGACTGTCCTGCAGGAATTGAACAAGGCTACAAGAATGCAGTAGCCGGTGCTGATAGAGCGATTGTTGTGACCACACCTGAAATTTCTGCTGTAAGAGATGCTGATAGAATTATAGGTTTACTTGAAAAAGAAGAAATTGAACCCCCTAAATTAATTATTAACCGTATTCGTAATCATATGGTTAAAAATGGGGATATGTTAGATGTGGATGAAATTGTTACTCATCTATCCATTGATTTAATTGGAATCGTTGCGGATGATGATGCTGTCATTAAGGGATCTAATAATGGTGAGCCGATTGCTCTTGACTCAACGAGTAAAACGGCAATTGCTTATCGAAATATTGCTAGAAGAATATTAGGTGAGTCCATTCCACTTCAATCTCTAGATGAGGCTAATAATGGGATGTTTACAAAACTTAAAAAGTTTTTTGGTGTACGTTAAGTCTTGCAATTACTGCAAGGCTTTTTTCTTTTTCGATGATTCTTAAGTCATATCTTCCCCGGACAAGTCATAAAATTGTACAAACTTCGTTTATAAGGGAATGGTGTAAAGATATGAGTAATCGAGCGGATGAAATCAGAAGAAGAATCGCAAAGAGAAAACAAAGTAGACAGAGCACGTCTGGCTCAACAATTCTTAGGGACCCTTCTCCATTTGTTGTTAGGGATGAAGAAAAATTTGGGCATGAACGATTTTCATCATATGAAGGAAGTCCGTCTGATTCAGGACATCCTTTGTTCAAAAAAGAAGTATTTATGTTTAAAATATTATTTTCAATTTGCTTGATATTGGTTGTAGCAATCCTCTATAAAAATCAATCTCCACAATTAGAGGGGACAAGACAGTTTGTTAAACAAACGATGGAGAACGATTTCCAATTTGCAGCTATTTCAACGATGTATGAAGAGAGATTTGGTAGCCCTCTTGCTATTTTTCCTACATCTAGTACAGGCAAAGAGGAGCAAGAAAACCAAGTAAAGCCAGCTGGCCAATACGCAGTGCCAGCAAATGCAAGGGTCCTTCAAGGTTTTGAAGTAAACGGTCAGGGTATAACCGTAGAAACGGTTAGTAAGTCATCGGTTGAAGCCGTTGACGAAGGTGTCGTAACGTTTGTTGGAAATAAAGATGATTTAGGAAAAACAGTCATTATTCAACATGCAGACGGCTCCCATACTTGGTATGCAAAACTACAATCAATCGATGTAACTTTATATCAATTTGTAGATACTGGGCAGGCAGTAGGTAAAGTGGTAGATAGTGAAGATGGACAAAAAGGAACCTATTATTTCGCAATTAAAAAGGGTGAGTCCTTTATTGATCCTATACAGGTGATATCGTTTGACTAAGTTGATGGAAACATTATTAAAAATTAAAATACATCCACTATTTTGGGTTGTAATAGGAATATCAATTATAACTGCTCATTTTAAGGAGCTATTAATGCTATTTCTCATTGTATTCATCCATGAATTGGGGCACGTAACAGGTGCCCATTTTTTTTCATGGAGAATTAAAAAAATCCAACTTCTACCTTTTGGAGGAGTTGCCGAAATGGATGAGCATGGCAACCGTCCCATTAAAGAAGAGTTAATTGTTATATTAGCTGGACCAATCACACATATAGTCCTTGTCTTTATAGGCTATATTTTTTATGCATTTTCTATTATTTCTGCAGAAACACTTGATCTATTTATTTTTCACAACCTAGTTATTTTGTTTTTTAATTTGCTACCGATCTGGCCATTAGATGGTGGAAAACTTTTACTTTTATTATTTTCTTTAAAAAAACCTTTTAGTGATGCACATAAGATGACCATACAATTGTCGATTATCGGTGTTGGTCTATTTATACTTGCTGTCCTGTATTACTCACCTTCTCAACTTCATTTATGGATGATTATTACATTTCTACTCTTCTCAATTGTGATGGAGTGGAGACAACGACATTTTGTTTTCATGCGGTTTTTACTAGAACGGTATTATGGGGATGCTTCTCAGATACAAAGGTTAACACCTCTAATTGTTGATGAAAAAGAAACAATACAAGAAGTACTTGTTAAGTTTTATCGCGGGAATAAACATTCTATAATAATAAGCAAAAAGGGTAAACATCATGTGCCACTTGATGAAAACGAAGTGTTACATGCTTACTTTAATGAAAGGCGTACTACAGAACACGTTGGAGATTTAATCTATCCATATTGACCTCACTTCTAATTATCTGTTTAATTATCGGTAAGAGATAATGAAGTGAGGTTCTAGCTTTGAGCATATTAGTACTAAATATAAATTCATCAGAAAAACGTGGCGCGATTGTTAAAAATAATAAAGTTGAGCAATTTATTCTTATCCAGCCCGCTAGGAAAAGTCTAGTTGGTAATATTTATTCTGGAAGAGTAATCGATGTTATTCCTGGTATGGAAGCAGCATTTGTAGACATAGGTATTGATAAAAATGGATATTTACCAATAGATGAATTTCCTTCTATTCAAAATCCGGATAAAGAAAAACGAATATCCCAACTAATACATCAAGGTGAGGAAATAGTAGTACAAGTGATAAAGGACAGTAGTGAACTAAAAGGACCAAAACTTACGAGGTTAATCGAGATTCAGGGTGATTACATAATCTATCAGCCCGAAGGTAAGACTGTCTCAGTGTCTAGAAAAATTAGAAATGAGCAAGAACGTGATAAGTGGCATGCATTTGCAACGGCTCATTGTACTGAGAATGAAGGGCTTATTATACGTACTTCGTGCGAAAAAGAACATGAAGATACAGTTTTAAATGAATTATCTTACATTCGTAGTAAATATCAATCCATGCTGAAAATACGAGGACATGAGCAGAAAACTCCTAGCCTTTTATTTGATAAAGGTAGCATCGAAGAAAGAGCACGTGATATCGTAATAGCTGGACAGATTGAAGAAATCGTAGTAGATGATTTCTCCTTCTACCAAAGGCTTAAAGTAATGTTAGATAATGTAAAAATAAGCACATATAGCCGAAGCGAGAACATATTCTCCTATTATGGAGTGGAGCATGAAATTGAGAAGTGTCTAAATAAAACAGTTGTGTTAGATAATGGTGGCTATATTATTATCGAAAGCACAGAGGCCATGACTGTTATTGATGTGAACTCCGGTAAATTTCATGGAAAAACTAACTTAAGGGAAACCATATTAAAAACCAATATAGAAGCAGCACGAGAAGTAGCAAGACAAATTCGGTTACGGGATATTGGTGGAATTATAGTGGTTGATTTTATTAACATGAGGTTTCAAGAAGATAAACATCAGGTGTTAGACACCATTAAAATGGCCTTAAGAGCAGATCCTAATGATACGAAGATTCTAGGGTTTACAAAGCTAGGTTTAGTAGAATTAACTAGGAAAAAAGTTTATCAAACGGTAAATGAAATTCTATGTTCACCTTGTTCAACTTGTGAAGGGACAGGAATGGTCTTATCCGCTGAATCCATCGCTTATAAAATTGAACGCGAACTCTGGGAGCTAAAAGGCAAGGACTATGAAGCCGTTTGGATAGAGGCACCTGAATCCGTAATCAGATGTATTACTGGTGAAAAAGGTGTTCATAAAAAAAGGTTAGAAGAAACGTTGAATTTAGCGATATACCTAACTATACAAAAAACAACTGATCGTAAATATACAATTCGTCATGTAGGTTCGAAAAAAGAGATTGAAGAGCGGATTAAATTACTGTAAACTATAATAGTTGTCACTGGTAGGGGCATGAAGTTGCCTCTATTTTACATGTTGTTAATCTAGTAATACTTATTGACATTGCATAGTATTAGTGGTAACATTTTGATGTTATTGTTTGTAGCACCCATTGCTACAACCGCTCAGCTCAGGTAATAAGATTTCCCATTGGAAGCGCCTGTCGTTGGCGAGTCTTAGTCCATATTATAGGAGGTGCAATTATGTACGCAATTATTGAAACTGGTGGAAAACAAATCAAAGTTCAAGAAGGTCAAGAGATTTATATCGAAAAGCTTGACGTTGAACAAGGTGGAACAGTTACTTTTGACAAAGTTTTATTCGTAGGTGGAGACAACGTTAAAGTTGGAACTCCAACTGTTGAAGGAGCTACTGTTACTGCTAAACTTGAAAAACATGGTCGTGCTAAGAAGATCACTGTTTTCAAATACAAAGCTAAGAAAAACTACCGTCGTAAACAAGGTCACCGTCAACCTTACACTAAAGTTGTTATTGAAAAAATCAACGCGTAAGGTCATACAATGATCAAAGTAACGATAAATCGCCAAAGTAATGGGCATATTGAATCGTTTACAATCAATGGACATGCTAACTTTGCAAAGCATGGCTCAGATATTGTTTGTGCTGGTGTATCGGCAGTTTCGATTGGTGCTATTAATGCTATATTAGCCTTAACTAAAATAAATCCTGATATTGAACAGGGTGGCGAGGGTGGCTTTCTCCGCTGTGTGATTCCAACCGAATTGGAAGAGAACACAAATGAGAAGGTACAACTTCTTTTAGAAGGAATGTTAATTTCCTTACAAACCATCGAAAATGATTACGGACAATACATTAAAATCTCAACAAAGTAGGAGGTGAAAGTCATGTTAAGATTAGACCTTCAATTCTTCGCTTCTAAAAAGGGAGTAGGTAGTACTAAAAACGGTCGTGATTCAATCTCGAAACGTCTTGGTGCTAAGCGTGCTGATGGTCAATTCGTTTCAGGTGGATCAATTCTTTACCGTCAACGCGGTACAAAAATCTATCCAGGTGCAAACGTAGGCCGTGGTGGAGACGATACATTATTCGCTAAAATTGACGGAGTAGTTAAATTTGAGCGTTTAGGTCGTGACCGTAAACAAGTAAGCGTATATCCAGTTGCACAAGAAGCGTAAGCTCTTTAAAGAAAAACTCTAACCTTTTCTGGTTAGAGTTTTCTTTTTTGCCCTTATACTATAAAGAGATTTTATAGGATACAATTAGTGAATTGGAGCGGAAGGCACTTGACTCCTGCGGGAATTGAGGGAAGTATGAGACCCCACAGGCGAAGCCGAGGAGGCTCATATCCCTCCCCGCGGAAAGCAAGTGCCTGCAGTGTAAAGAAACGGTCAAAGTTCAAATTAGAAAGCAAACTGCTCTTCCATACGGCAAAACTAAGTATTATTAGTCATATTTCACAATGTTTGTTATAATTTCTTCAGATAAGATTCTAATGATTTGGAGAATTGCTGATGAAAAAGGAATGGAATGTTGTTGAAGTTCTAAGCCATTCAAGACACGATTGGCTTAATAAAATTCAATTATTAAAGGGTAATCTATCTTTAAATAAAATAGACAGAGTCAAAGAAATAATCGAAGAGATCGTTCATGAATCCCAGAATGAATCGCACTTAACCAACTTAAAAATGCAAAAGTTTGCCGAGCTGCTAATGACCTACAACTGGGAACAGCATCATTTTCGACTTGAGTACGAAATAGTAGGCGACTTAAAAGATTGTTCGGAATATGATGATTCGTTACATAACTGGTGTATTGAGTTTTTTTCTGTGTTAGACCATTCAATCGATTGTAACAATGATAATAATCTAAGCATCTCGATAGAGACATTTAATGATGAACTCCGTTTCTTTTTTGACTTTAGTGGAATAATAACAGATAGAGAAGTAGTTAGGAATTGGTTTAAAAAACAACGATCCGAAGAGAGCTTCTTTCAAATTTTAGATTATCAAGTACAAACAGATGAAATGCTTGTTGTGTTAAGGCTGCAAAGTTCTTAAACATTTAGGCAAGCGAACGGAGGGAAACAATGTTTGTCGATCAGGTCAAAGTTTATGTAAAAGGCGGAGACGGCGGGAATGGTATGGTCGCATTTCGCCGAGAAAAATATGTACCCAATGGAGGACCAGCGGGTGGTGACGGAGGTAAAGGTGCAGATGTTATCTTCGAAGTAGAAGAAGGACTTCGTACACTAATGGATTTCCGTTATAAACGTCATTTTAAAGCTGAACGTGGAGAACATGGGATGTCTAAGGGCATGCATGGGAAAAATTCTTCCCCAATGATTGTAAAAGTTCCACCTGGGACTGTTGTAACCGTAGAAGGTACAGGGCAAGTAATTGCAGACCTAACTGAACATGGACAGCAGGCCATTATTGCAAAGGGTGGTCGTGGTGGAAGAGGGAATACTCGTTTCGCTACACCTGCAAATCCAGCACCAGAAATTGCTGAAAATGGAGAACCAGGACAAGAGAGAGACGTAATATTAGAATTAAAGGTATTAGCTGACGTAGGTCTTGTGGGCTTCCCTAGTGTTGGTAAGTCAACTCTACTATCTATCGTATCTGCTGCAAAACCAAAAATTGCTGAATATCATTTTACAACAATTGTTCCTAACTTGGGTGTTGTAGAAACAGAAGATAGTCGTAGTTTTGTAATGGCAGACCTACCTGGACTTATCGAAGGGGCGCACCAAGGTGTAGGACTAGGGCATCAATTTCTTCGCCATATCGAAAGAACAAGGGTTATTGTGCATGTAATCGATATGTCTGGTATGGAAGGTCGTGATCCATATGAAGATTATTTGACAATTAACGATGAACTTAAAGAATATAATCTTCGACTAATGGAAAGACCTCAAATTATTGTAGCCAATAAAATGGACATGCCAGATGCAGATGAAAATCTTAAAGTCTTCAAGGAAAAATTAAATGAGGACGTGAAGATTTTCCCTATCTCGGCTATTACAAGACAAGGGCTTCGTGATTTACTCTTCGAAATAGCAGATCTGGTAGAAACAACACCTGAATTTCCAATGGAGGTTGAGGAAGAGGATACCGAGCACAGAGTTCTTTATAAGCATGAAAAAGAAGAGATTGACTTTAAAATTACGAGAGAGAGCGACGGTACATTTGTCGTATCTGGAGATAAGATTGAAAAGCTATTCAAAATGACGAACTTCCAGCGTGAAGAGTCTATTCGAAGGTTTGCAAGACAATTAAGAGGTATGGGCGTTGATGCTGCTTTGCGTGAAAAAGGAGCAAAACACGGAGATACTGTAAAGCTTGAGGATTATGAATTTGAATTTGTAGAATAGTGGTCAAGAAAAGGCACGTCAATAGTGCCTTTTCTTATCCCTTTGAAAGTGGGGATAGGTATTGAATAATAAGCAGAAAAAAGTAGATGAAAAATTTTATTTAGTGCGTGAGGATGTTCTTCCTGAAGCCATAAAAAAAACACTTGAAGCTAAGGAATTACTTGATCGTGGCAAGGCTAACTCGGTGGCAGATGCGGTTCAAATGGTTGATTTAAGTCGTAGTGCATTTTATAAATATAAAGATACTGTCTTTCCTTTTCATACCGTAGTTAAAGAAAGAATTATTACGCTCTTTTTTCATTTAGAAGACCGTTCAGGAACTCTTTCTCAGTTATTAGGTGTTGTTGCGGCTGCAGGATGTAATGTATTAACGATTCATCAAACGATTCCGTTAAGAGGAAAGGCAAATGTTACACTTTCTTTAAATACAACTGGTATGACTGAAGATATTACAGATCTCTTATCAAAGTTAAAACGTCTAGATTTTATAGATAAAGTAGATGTACTTGGAACAGGGGCTTAAGGGGGAAGCAAGAATGACAGAGAAAAGAAAGATTGCTTTTTTAGGGCCAAGAGCAACATTTACAGAAAGTGCAGTTACGTTTTTATTCCCTGACGAAGTCGGTGTGGCCTATCAAACGATTCCTGAATGCATGGACGCTATCCAGGCGGGAGAAGTTGAAGTTGCTGTAGTTCCTTTAGAAAATACGATCGAAGGGTCCGTTAATTTAACACTCGATTATTTAATCCATGAAAAGCCCGCACGAATTATCGCTGAGCTAACTGTTCCAATAAGGCAGCAGCTAATGGTTCATCCAGACAATACAATGCGATGGAATGATGTAAACTGTATTTACTCACATTCACATGCAATAGCACAGTGTCATAAATTTTTACATGGTCAGTTTAATCAAACAAACTATGAGTATATGACTTCAACTGGAGCAGCTGCTAAATATGTTTCTGAACATCCAAAAGAGAATATAGCAGCGATTGCTAACGAATTGGCTGCTAAGGAGTATGGTCTTACAATTGTAAGAAAAGACATCCATGATTATGAAAACAACCATACGCGTTTTGTTGTGCTTCAAAAGGAGAAACACTCGATATCTCCTCCTAGTAATCTTTCACCAGTAGGGCAGAAAACGACATTAATGATTACCTTACCTTCGGACCAAGCTGGGGCACTTCACCAAGTATTATCTGCATTTGCATGGAGAAAATTAAATCTTTCTAAAATTGAATCACGACCAATGAAAACAGGCTTAGGTAATTATTTTTTTATCATTGATATAGATGCTATTTTAGATGAAATATTAGTTCCGGGGGCAATTGCTGAACTTGAAGCTCTTGGCTGCTCTGTAACTATTTTAGGTTCGTATCCTTTCTTTCATGCAAACTAAAAAAATCCCTTACAAAAATTTAGTAAGGGATTTTTACATTCTATCTTATTCAATCAGGATATTTGCTTTCTTAAGGGCCTGGCAAGCTGCATCCAATTTATCAATTGAAGAAGCTTCTAATGTATGAAGGTGAGTACCATCTGTAAGTTCAGATAAAAATGTTGCATTCGTTTCATTTATTTTACTCATAAATGTATTTACTTCCTGACGATTACTAACCATTATCGAGGCCGTTAAGTCACCATAGACAGGATGTTCTATTTTTACATCTTTAACGGTAACGCCATGGTCCACAATTAGAGTTAATTCTTCCTGAGTTTGGCTTGGTGGGTGTTGGCAAACCACAACACGGCTAAAACTTTCCTTGGTTAGCTCATTTTTTAAATAAAAATAGCCATTACTTGTTGCCAAAATGGGTTCATTTCTTGCTTTAAGTAAAGATATATCTTGTACTATAACTTGCCTACTTACATTCGTTTTTGTGGATAATTCACTTCCTGTAATTGGTTCTCTGGAATCCTTTAACCACTTTAAGATGAGCTCACGTCTATTTTCCCCAAGAATTTTCTTGTCGTCCTTCACCATTGTCACTCCTTTAAAGATCCACTTTTAAAGTCTAAAATTGTTTATGATCTGTTTCATGATTTTTAGTAAGAAATCAATATCTTCAATTGTTGTGTATTTGCCAAAGGATAACCGTATAAATTGCTTTGCTTTATCAGGGGTTTTTCCAATGGCTATCATTGTTTTTGATGGTTCTTGTTGACCAACCTGACAGGCACTTCCAGTCGAAATGGCGACTCCGTGTCGATTGCATTCTAACATTGAATATTGTCCTTCTATTCCTTCAATGAGTAGCCCTAAAATTGTAGGTAAATGAAGGGATGCCCGATTTATGATTTCAATAGGAAGATGTAAATGACCTATTTCTTCAATTAAATGTGTTCGTAAGGTTTGTAATCTCTGTTGTTCATCAGTCATTTCATTATATATAAGTTGTGCGGCAATCACAAAAGCAGCAATCCCTGGGACATCTACTGTTCCTGGACGAAATCCAAATTCATGACTAGTATTTGGAAAAACACTACTCCATTTTACCATAGGGTTTATATAAGCAGCGCCTACTCCTTTTGGCCCGTAAATTTTATGACTAGAAATTGAAATACTATCCAGGTTTGCTTCTTTAATTTCTATTGGAATTTTCCCAAATGATTGTACACAATCACTGTGAAATAGAATATCATGCTTTTTTAAGATTTTCCCGATTTCATGAATAGGTTGGATAACACCTATTTCTGAATTAACATGATGAATGGAAGCTAGAACAGTTTCTTCAGTAATTGATTGCTCTAACTCTTTAAGATTAACTTCACCTGATGAAGTGACATTTAAATATGTGATAGTATAACCCTCATCTTCAAGTTTCTTAAACAGATTCTTGACTGATGAGTGCTCAACTTTAGTTGTAATAAGGTGTTTACCTTTATGTTTGTTGCCAAGTAACAGTGACTGTATCGCTAAGATATTTGCGTCAGAACCACCACCTGTGAAAAATACTCCACTTTTTGGTACAGCTATTAATTTTGCTAGTTCCTCTCGACATCCCTCTAAAACATTCTTTGCTGATGTTCCATGATCATGAAGGCTACTTGGGTTCCCGAATATCTTTTTAGCCACTTCACTATAAGCTTGTATAGATTCATCCCTCATTGGTGTTGTTGCAGCATAATCTAAATAGATCATAAGCCCCGTCCTTCCGATTTTTCTTTATACTATAAACTATAAAACTATAAAAAACACTTGTTATTATTTTAAATATATGTAAATATAGGTGTCAAGACACTAGTAAAGAAGAGGTGGCAAAATGCCTTTCGAATATACAGATGTTTTAATTGTCGGTAGTGGTATTGCAGCCTTAAATCTTGCCACTAAATTAAGTGAGCATATGAATGTGAGAATCATCACAAAGTCTAAAATTGAAAATAGTAATTCTATGTTAGCCCAAGGGGGCGTTGCAGCAGCAATCAGTCCAAGTGACCATTGGGAAAATCACTTTCAAGATACAATGAGTGCAGGATGTTACCATAATAACAAGGCAGCAGTTAAAACATTAGTCGAGCTTGGACCTAGTTGTATAAGAGAATTAATGAATGATGGAATGACATTTGATTGTGATTCAGATGGAAATCTAGTACTTGGTCTAGAAGGTGCACATCTTCAAAATCGTATTCTACATGCTGGAGGAGACAGTACTGGTAAAGCATTAATGAATTATCTCTTTTCAAAGTTAGACCAAAAAGTAATCGTGAATGAAAATGAAATGATTTTAGATTTAATTATACATGATGAAAAGTGTGTTGGAGTGACTAGCCTTAATAATCATAATGAAATAACCTCTTTTTATGCAAATCATGTGGTACTTGCGACAGGAGGTTGCGGAGGACTATATTCTGTAACATCTAATGACATTACTATTACAGGGGATGGAATAGCTGCTGCATATCGAGCGGGAGCAGAAATAACGGATATGGAATTCATTCAGTTTCATCCAACAATGCTATTTAAAGATGGTAAAAGTCATGGGCTTATTTCAGAAGCTGTTCGTGGAGAAGGAGCTCTTCTAGTGAATGACAAAGGTAAATACATTATGGAGGGTGTTCATGATTTAAAAGACCTTGCTCCAAGAGATATCGTGTCTAGAAGAATTCATAAGGAGTATATAAACGGAAATTTAGTTTTTCTTGATATATCCATGATTAAAAACTTTAGGATAAAGTTTCCAACGATTACAGGAATATGTGAAAAAGCAGGTATCAGCCTACAAGAAGGATTACTCCCCGTTGCACCAGGAGCTCATTTTTTAATGGGAGGAATAAAGACGAACTTATATGGCGAATCAACTATTAATGGACTATATGCTATAGGAGAAGCGGCGTGTACAGGTGTTCATGGAGCGAATCGACTTGCTAGTAACTCACTACTTGAAGGAATTGTGTTTGCAAGTTTACTAGCAAAAAGATTAATAAGTGCTCCTAAGCAAAGAAGAAGACCATTCCTTTTTGCCAAAAGACAACGTTCTTCAAGTGGAACGAGTAGTTTGCCAACAGCAAATGAAATTAGAAATTTAATGTCTCGTTATGCTGGTATTGAAAGAGATGAAAAGGGCTTAATTTATGCTAAACAATGGATTGAGTCCTACTTAAATAAGGATATGGTGAATGGCGTACTCCTTGTAAACGCATCAAGGTCTGCGTATACAGTGATTAATATGTTAACAACAAGCTGGCTCATCCTTTCTTCAGCATTGGAACGAGAAGAAAGTAGAGGAGGCCATTATCGGATTGATTATCCAGTTAGTGACTCAAGGTGGTTAAAAAGGTATCTTTCAAGAACGATTAAAAAAGACGGAATAGGTTTTCAAGAATTGGTCAAAGGGGCGAATTAAAGATGAATAAACTGAAGGTTAGAAAATTACTCGAGCAATTCTTTCTAGAGGATATTGGTGAGCGAGATATAACCAGTGATTCAATATTCCCTCCAGAACTTAGAGGAGAAGGCCACTTTTTAGTGAAAGATGAAGGGATATTATCAGGAGTAGACATTATCACACAAGGCTACAAGTTATTAGATTCATCCTGTGAGGTCATCCTGTACAAACATGATGGAGATCGTGTAGAAAACGGAGAGATTATAGCAAAAGTATATGGACCGATGGGAGTTTTATTAACAGGTGAAAGAGTCATCTTGAATCTTTTACAAAGGATGAGTGGTATTGCGACCCTTACTAAAAAGGCGGTAACAGCCTTACAAAGTGATCATACGAAAATATGTGATACTCGAAAAACGACACCTGGCTTAAGAATTCTTGAAAAGTATGCTGTCACATGTGGTGGTGGTTTTAATCATCGCTTCGGTTTGTATGACGGTGTCATGATAAAAGATAATCATATTGCCTTTGCCGGTTCTATTACTCTAGCTGTTAAGGCAGTTCGGGAATCAGTTGGACACATGGTAAAAGTTGAGGTTGAAACAGAATCTAGAGAAGCTGTTGAAGAGGCTATTTCAGCAGGTGCTGATGTAATTATGTTCGATAATCGAACACCAGAAGAGGTAAAGGAATTTGTTGGAATAGTACCTAAATCAATTGTTACTGAAGCTTCAGGAGGTATTACAATTGAAAACCTCAAAGAATACGGAAAAACAGGTGTTGATTACATTTCTTTAGGAATGTTAACTCATTCAGCAAAAGCGCTAGACATCAGTTTTAATGTATCAGAAAAGGGGGCAATAAGATGAATATTTTAGAATTGATAAATAAAGATAGTGTACAAGGAATTCCTTCAGAATATAAGACTCTTTCTGTTGCTGAAATGGAGCAACGTGTGAGAGAAATTAAGAATTCCTTTGGGGAGAAATTGTTTATACCCGGACATCATTATCAAAAAGATGAGGTAATCCAATTTGCTGATACGACCGGTGACTCCTTGCAGTTAGCACAAATTTCAGCTCAAAATAAGAATGCTGAATACATTGTTTTCTGTGGCGTGCATTTTATGGCAGAGACAGCTGATATACTAACCAATCCGAACCAACGAGTTATTTTACCTGATATGAGGGCAGGCTGTTCGATGGCTGATATGGCAAATATTGAACAGACTGAACGTGGTTGGAATACGATGCAACAAGTCTTTGGTGATACAATTATTCCTCTAACTTATGTTAATTCTACAGCGGCAATTAAAGCATTCGTTGGGAGAAATGGGGGAGCAACCGTTACTTCATCAAATGCAAAACCGATGCTTGAATGGGCATTTACCCAAAAGCAACGAATATTATTTTTGCCTGACCAACATTTAGGTAGAAATACGGCATTTGATCTAGGGATACCGCTTGATGAAATGGCAGTTTGGAACCCAATAACTGATGCCTTTGAATATAATGGGAACTTAAATGATGTTAAGGTTATCCTATGGAAAGGCCATTGTTCAGTCCATGAAAACTTTACAGTAAATAATATAAATGATATTAGAAAAGATGAACCAGATATGAATATTATTGTTCACCCTGAATGTACTCGTGAAGTAGTTGCTTTATCCGATTATGCAGGATCTACTAAATATATTATTGATACAATCGACAAGGCACCATCAGGAAGTAAGTGGGCGATTGGTACTGAAATGAATCTTGTTAAACGTATTATAAACAATCACCCTGATAAGAAAATTGTTTCACTAAACCCACATATGTGTCCTTGTTTAACGATGAATAGAATTGACTTACCTCACCTACTATGGGCTCTAGAATCTCTAGAAAAAGGAGAGGTAATTAACGAAATAAAAGTAGATGCTACGATTGCAAAAGATGCTACTTTGGCACTTGAACGTATGCTTGCAAGAGCATAACATCACTAAGTTTATAAAAATGACAGTGTAATAACTGCTATTTTTATAAACTTTTTTATTTTAGTGTGTTCCCTTAGTATGGCAATGATTTTTATACATATTCCTTTAAAAAAGAGCATAAGTTGTGATGAAGAATAGTGGCAATTTGCCTATCGTCACATAGACTGTAAAAGACTTATGTACAGGAGGGGAACTACAAAGTGAAAATTCATGTTGTTCAAAAAGGCGATACACTATGGAATATTTCCAAAAAATATGGTGTAGACTTTGAAGAATTAAAAAAGATGAATACGCAATTAAGCAACCCCGACATGATCATGCCAGGTATGAAAATTAAAGTTCCAACCGGTAACGTACCTGTAAAAAAAGAAATGCAGACAAATGTCGGGACAGTTAAGGAAAGTGTGAAAAAGGAAGCACCTATTGCTGCCAAAAAAGAAGCGCCTATAGCAGCTAAAAAAGAAGCACCAAAAAAAGAGGCAGTTCATCCATATGCTGATAAATCACCACAGCCATTACCAGTAATGGAGGCAAAAGAAGAAATAAAGGAAAAGAAGGTACCATATACTCCAAAGATGCCAACACCAAGTCCAATTAACATTGAGGGTAATAAGCTTAATATGTTAAATCTAGAATCACTTAAGGCTCCAAGCGCACCACCTATTTTACCAGGAATGATGCAGCCAGAAGAGAAGCCACAAGTAGCAGGTGTTCAAGAGAAAGCGCCTAAAAAAGCACCTCAGGTAGCAGGTGTTCAGGAGAAAGCGCCTAAAAAAGCACCACATGTGGCAGGTATTCAAGAGAAAGCGCCTAAACAAGCACCTCAAGTTGCAGGGGTTCAAGAGGGATTTCCTCAACCGGTACCAATGCCAACTGCACCAGTAGGATATACACCACCACAACCGGCGGAGTATCCTTGTGTGCCAATGTCACCAGTATTACCAGGTTCAGGATTGGGACCTTTTGCAAGCCCACCAGTTCCACCATTCCAACAAGGTGCACCAATGCCTATGGGCTATCCGGGATATCCTCAAGGAATAAATCCGGCTATGTTTGATGATGACGATGATGATTTACCACCACCAATGCCAAACGTAGCACATACACAGCCAATGGGTTATGCGCCATCACCAATGCCATATCAGCAAATGCCAAACTTTGTTGCTGGTGCACAAGCAGGCTATAAAAATGATTGTGGATGTGGAGGTCATGTGAAACCAGCTGGATATCATCAGCAAATGGGATTACCTCAAGGATATGGTACAATCCCACCTGGATATGGAATGTCGCAACCAGGATTTGCTGGAGCAGGAGTACCTCAACCATATGGTTTACCACAACAACAAGGGTTAGGTGGATTCCAGCAACCTTATGGAATGCCACAACAACCGGGATTAGGTGGATTTCAGCAACCTTTTGGTGTACCGCAACAAGGATTTGGGGGTTACCCACATCTACAACCTTATACTGGACCACAACAGGGATTAACACCTTATGGTCAAGGCTTTCAGCCAGGACTAATGCAATCCCCTGGACAGCCAACTGTTCCTGGTGGGGCTCCATTTGGTATGAATCCTGGTCAGCCAATACCATTTAATCAAAATCCAATGTTTACAATGCCGGACTTTGATGATGATGATTTAGATTAAGCTATAAAGATTAAAGGAGACGGTTGTTTTATGATCGTCTTCTTTTTTTATGGATTCAAATTATCAATAGTATTCAATGAAATAGTCAGAATGTAAAAATTGTTTACTTATCATCCCTTGTGCTACTATAGAAAATTATAATAGTAAAGAAGGGAAGAGTGAAAATGGAAGAGAAAATTACATTCCTTGTCAATTGGATAAAAGCTCAGGTAGAAAGTGCAGGATTAAAGGGTGCTATAGTAGGTGTAAGTGGGGGTATTGATTCAGCAGTTGTCACTTATTTAATAAAAAAGGCTTTCCCGAATGCCTCATTAGGTTTAATTATGCCTTGTAAAAGTAGTGAAAGTGATAAACATGATGCGTTAAAAGTAATTGAAGGCTGTGACATACACCATCATGTAATTGATTTAACGGCGACTCATGAAACCCTTTTTACAGAACTAGAGAAACAATTAAAAGAAAAAAATGAATGGAATGAAGAAACGGCAAGATTAGGTGATGCTAACACAAGAGCTCGTCTTCGTATGACAACTCTTTATGCAGTTGCAAATAATTATGGATACCTGGTTGTTGGAACAGACAATGCAGCTGAATGGCATACTGGATATTTCACAAAATATGGAGATGGTGGAGTAGACCTTGTACCACTAGTCCATTTGACAAAAGGTGAGGTTCGAGAGATGGCAATAGCACTCGGTGTGCATGATGACGTCATCAACAAAGCTCCTAGTGCAGGACTTTGGGAAGGACAAACAGATGAAAATGAGATGGGTACAACCTATAACATGATCGATAAGTATTTAAAAGGTGAAGAAATTCCGAATCATGATAAAGAAATCATTCAAAAATTACATAATAGGTCACATCATAAACGCAGCTTAGCGGCAGCTCCACCACCGTTTGAAAAGTAACGTTTGAAATACCGATACTTAACAGATTAAACTACCCCCTTTTAAGCCAACCTATAGATGAACGTCTAATATAGATGTTCAAAAGCTTAAAGGGGGTATTTCCAATGAGGAAGCAATTTCTTACTTTTTCAGCGACAGCATTATTGTTAGGTGGCCTTGTTGGGTGTAATACGAATGAAGGGGCCATGGATAATAATGAGAATGTAAGGCCTTTTGGTTATTATTCGAACGAGGGTGATAACAGTACCGGTGACGATCAAAACGGTAATGCGTATACACTTGATGATAATGATGGGCCACTTACAGAAATAATGGATCGAAATACGAGAAATGACCGTACTCACAATACCCGCTATGGAGCCCTTAATCGAAAAGAAGGAAATCAAAATCGAGAAGGGAATATTGAGGAAATAAACGACCATGAAAGATATATTATAGGTGATGATGGTGATAAGGATAATCATCACGGATCCAACGATATAAATTACCACGGTCATTTAAATGATGAAGACAATACTGCAAGATCAACTGGTTATTACAATAACTATGATGGTAACCTTGCAGAACGTATTACAGATCGTGTAGAAGGTATTAAAAATGTTGATGATGTACGTACTGTGATTATGGGGGACAATATTTTAGTTGCAATTGATACAAATGACAGAAATGATGCAAATGTTGAAAAAGAAGTACAAAAAGCAGTTAAGCCACTTGCAAAAGGGAAAAATATTAATGTTGTTACTGACGAGGGAACGTATAGCAGAGTAAGAAATCTTGATAATGATATTCGTCAAGGTAACAGAAGAGAAACAATTGATGCAGATATGAAAGACCTTTTTAGAAATGTTGACGAAACACTTCGTCGGCCATTTACAGATAATAATAACCGATAATGTTAGGAATAAAGTCAGTCCATATTTGGGCTGGCTTATTTAAATTTAAATAAAAAAGACAATAATAATTGGATAACTCTTCTATTATTGGTCACACTATGAAATAAAGAAGGTTTATTTATGTAATGATTGCTAAAAATTCTAGCAAGAGGTGATGTTAATATGAGACCTTCCATTAGAATATTTACTTGGACTACTATTATTTTGTTTTCCATTTTTTACTTCGGTTTTTTAAAAGAGGCGCCATCTACTCATGAACTAAATAGAGCCGAAGCATCAACAGAGATTGTAGAAAAAGAGAACAAGGCTTATGAGGTAAATGGACCTCTAACAATTACCGTTATATTGGAAAGATTATATTTAGACGGTGAAGTAAGTGAGGAAATTGTAGAAGAAACAATTTGGTCAATGGAAGATTTTTGGGCCCAATATGAGGATTGGCAGCTAGTACATCAAGATGAAGAACAGATTGTTTTTCAACAACAAATTGATGATATTTCGCCCTTATTAAAATCAAATGGGTATTTTGGGATAACTGATGATGGAATACTTACAATTTACGAAGGTAAACCAAAGGAATCAACAAAAGTAATTCAATCTTTTTTTCAAATAGATGTAAAAAAGCTTGAGAGTCATCAGCATACTCGTCTAAAAGAAGGAATAAGAGTTAGTTCAAAGGATCACTATGAAGATATCATTGAGACCTTTAAAACTCTCTCTGCTACCCCAACTACCAACACTTTAAAAGACTAGTCCTATAAGCTAGTCTTTTTTCGTGTTTTTTCTCTGTACATTTTAATAAATATGATAAAATGAGGTACAGCAAGAAAGAGGAGAGAATTTCATTGATTGAATTTATAAAAGGACAAATAGATTTTGTTAACCCGGAATATATTGTTGTCGAAAATAATGGAGTAGGCTATCTGATTTATACACCAAATCCATTTGTATTTAGAAAGAATAAAAATGAAATGGTCACCATATACACGTATCAACATGTTCGTGAGGATATTTTAGCCTTATATGGCTTTCAAACGCGTGAAGAGAGAGCACTGTTTATGAAGTTATTAAATGTTTCTGGTATAGGTCCAAAAGGTGGACTCGCGATCTTAGCTTCAGGACAACCAGCCCAAGTTGTACGAGCCATTGAGAACGAGGATGAAAAATTCTTAGTCCGTTTCCCTGGCATCGGCAAGAAAACAGCAAGGCAAATGATCCTTGATTTAAAAGGGAAACTTCATGATTTAGTACCGGAAGGATTAGATGATTTATTTACGTCAGAAGATAGGCTCATTCTTGAAAGTACATCTTCTGAAGCACTTGATGAGGCGGTTGAAGCTTTAAAAGTTCTAGGGTATGCGGAGCGTGAAATCAAAAAAATCATACCAGAGCTTTTACAAGAAACAATGACAACTGATCAATACATAAGAAAGGCTCTCCAAATGCTACTAAAATAAGGGGGACTAAATTATGGAGGAAAGAATTGTCTCTGGTGAAGCAGATATAGATGAGTCTTCACTCGAACAAAGTTTAAGACCACAAACGCTTAAACAGTATATTGGCCAAGATAAGGTTAAAGCCAATATGGAAGTCTTTATTGAAGCAGCAAAGATGAGACAAGAAACGTTAGATCACGTCCTATTGTATGGACCTCCTGGTCTTGGGAAAACTACTCTTGCTACAATTATTGCTAATGAGATGGGTGTGAATATCCGAACGACTTCTGGACCTGCAATTGAACGTCCAGGTGATTTGGCTGCTGTTTTAACTGCCTTAGAGCCAGGTGATGTCTTATTTATAGATGAGATACATAGATTACACCGCTCCGTCGAAGAGGTTCTTTATCCTGCGATGGAGGACTTTTGTTTGGATATAGTTATTGGTAAAGGGGAAACGGCAAGGTCTGTAAGGTTAGATCTCCCTCCATTCACCCTTGTAGGGGCTACTACAAGGGCTGGATCTCTGTCCGCACCTCTACGGGACCGGTTCGGTGTGTTAAGTAGACTTGAATATTATAATGAAGCACAGCTAACCGATATAGTTGAACGAACCGCTGAAATACTAGATGTAGCGATTGAACCAAATGCAGCCATTGAAGTTGCTAGACGATCACGTGGGACTCCGAGAATTGCTAATCGTCTCTTGAGAAGAGTTAGAGATTTTGCTCAAGTTCGAGGGAATGGAGAAATAACGAATACTCTTTGCAGCGAAGCACTTGAACTTCTTCAGGTCGATAGTTTAGGATTGGATCATATTGACCATAAATTACTTAAAGGGATCATTGAAAAGTTCAGAGGAGGACCTGTTGGTCTAGAAACCATTGCTGCAACAATTGGCGAAGAGGCTCATACGATTGAAGATGTATATGAACCCTATTTATTGCAAATTGGCTTTCTCCAACGAACACCAAGAGGCAGGATTGTAACCGAGTTAGTTTACAACCACTTCCACATGGAAATTCCTAAGGAGTGATATTGATGGGGAAAATATTAATGACCCTAGGCATAATCCTACTTATCATAGGCATGATATGGCAATTTATAGGAAAACTTCCTGGTGATATTGTTATAAAAAAGGGCAACACAACATTCTACTTTCCAATTGTAACATCAATTGTGGTAAGCATCGTCCTATCAATCATCTTCTATGTGATTGGTCGATTTAAATGAATAGATTAGAACCCTATAAAAATGTTTATGTGACCTCATTTGGACCAAAATGCAGAATTGAGGGCTGATAAAACGATTTATGTGATCTCATTTGGACCAAAATGTAGAATTGAGGGCTGATAAAACGATTTATGTGACCTCGTTTGGTTTAAAATGCAGAACTGACGGCTGATAAAACGATTTATGTGACCTCATTTGGTCCAAAGTCCACAAATGACGGCTGATAAAACTGTTTATTTGACCTCATTTGGACCAAAATGCACAAATGACGGCTGATAAAACTGTTTATGTGACCTCATTTGGCCCAAAGTGCACAAATGAGGGTTGATAAAACGATTTATGTAACCTAATTTGGCCCAAAGTGCACAACTGACGGCTGATAAAACTGTTTATGTGACCTCATTTGGCCCAAAATGCACAAATGATGACTGATAAACCGATTTGAACTTAACAAATTAGATTCAAACCGAAATGAATTAGAAATAGGTGAAAAAATGAAAGTAGATTTATTTGATTTCCATTTACCAGAGGAACTCATCGCTCAAACTCCGCTTGAAGATCGAGAAGCCTCTAGGCTACTAGTACTAGATAAGCAAACAGGAGAACTAACCCACGATACATTTAGATCCATTCTTACATACCTAAATGAAGGAGACTGTTTAGTCCTAAATGATACAAGGGTTTTACCTGCAAGGCTATTCGGAGTAAAAGAAGATACTGGCGCAAAAGTTGAGGTATTGTTGTTAAAACAAGCATCAGATGATACATGGGAAACCCTAGTTAAACCGGCAAAGAGAGTGAAAGAAGGTAGTGTGCTAACATTTGGAGATGGACGCCTAAAGGCAACTTGTACAGGTACGAGTGATCAAGGAGGAAGAACCTTCGAGTTTCAATATGAAGGCATCTTCTACGAAGTTCTAGATTCACTTGGAGAAATGCCATTACCACCCTACATTAAAGAACAATTAGATGACCAAGAACGTTACCAGACTGTATTTGCTCGAGAACGAGGTTCAGCAGCTGCCCCTACAGCAGGATTACATTTTACCGAAAAATTACTGCAAGAAATTAAGGATAAAGGAGTTCATGTTGCCTTTATAACGTTACATGTTGGATTAGGAACGTTTCGACCTGTAAGTGTTGACTCAATTGAAGAACATGATATGCACTCAGAATTTTATCAAATGACCAAAGGAACAGCAGAACTACTAAATAAAGTAAAAGCAGAAGGTGGAAGAATCATTTCTGTTGGAACAACATCAACACGAACCCTCGAAACAATTATGAATACATACAGTCAATTTCAGGAATGCAATGGCTGGACGAATATCTTTATCTATCCAGGTTATGAATTTAAAGCAATAGATGGGTTAATTACAAACTTCCATCTACCTAAATCAACACTAGTTATGATGATCAGTGCACTAGTAGGAAGAGAAAAGATTTTACATGCATACAATGAAGCAGTAAAGGAACGTTATCGTTTCTTTAGCTTTGGAGATGCTATGCTAATTATCTAACTAGGGATATATAAAAGGCTTTTACTAGGTTTAGTGTTTAGCTCCAGGTGCCCAGCGACTAGTGGCCTTCACCTCTCCTCCTTACGATAAGTCAACATCGGATCGCTATGCTCTCCGTGTTTCCTTTATCATGCGGATATGTTCAGTCCATACGTCGCTAACCGGGCACCTTACGCTTTTCTATTTAGAAGGGAGATACAAAAATTGACGGCAATACGTTATGAATTAATAAAAACTTGTAAACAAACAGGAGCTAGGCTCGGTAAGGTTCATACTCCACATGGTTCATTTGATACTCCGGTATTTATGCCAGTTGGTACCTTAGCCACTGTAAAGACCATGTCACCAGAAGATTTAAAAGAAATGGGTGCTGGTATAATTCTAAGTAACACCTACCATTTATGGCTACGCCCAGGACATGAGATTGTAAAAGAAGCTGGTGGGTTACATAAGTTTATGAATTGGGATCGTGCTATTCTTACAGATTCAGGTGGCTTCCAAGTTTTTAGTTTAAGTGAATTTCGTGAAATTCAAGAAGAGGGCGTTCATTTTCGAAATCATCTAAATGGTGATAAGTTATTTCTCTCACCTGAAAAAGCTATGGATATTCAAAATGCTCTTGGCTCCGATATCATGATGGCATTTGACGAATGTCCACCTTACCCTGCTGAATTTGACTATATGAAAAAATCAGTTGAACGAACAAGCCGCTGGGCTGAAAGATGTTTAAATGCACACCAACGCCCAAATGACCAAGGGCTATTTGGAATCGTCCAAGGTGGGGAGTATGAAGAACTCCGAAAACAAAGCGCAAAGGATTTAGTTTCAATGGATTTCCCTGGGTATGCAGTTGGAGGACTTTCGGTTGGAGAACCAAAGGACGTAATGAACAGAGTGTTAGATTTCACAACTCCATGGCTTCCTACTAATAAGCCAAGATATTTAATGGGAGTGGGGTCTCCTGATTCATTAATTGATGGTGCAATTCGTGGAATTGATATGTTTGATTGTGTACTTCCTACAAGAATTGCTCGTAATGGGACACTAATGACAAGTGAAGGAAGATTGGTTGTTAAGAATGCACAGTTCGCGAGAGATTATCGACCTCTTGATGAAAATTGTGATTGTTATACTTGCCGTAATTATAGCAGAGCCTATATTCGTCACTTAATTAAATGTGAAGAAACCTTTGGGATAAGATTAACGACTTATCATAATCTTCATTTTCTGTTAAAATTAATGGAGCAGGTTAGACAAGCTATTATGGAAGACCGACTTGGTGATTTCCGTGAAGAATTCTTTGAGCGCTATGGTTTTAATAAACCGAATGCAAAAAATTTCTAGGCTAGACTGCAACTTATGAAAGGGGTGAACTAAATGGAAGGTTTATTAGGAACAGTTGGACCATTAATACTAATGTTTGCTATTTTTTATTTTCTGTTAATCCGTCCACAGCAAAAGCGTCAAAAAGCAGTTCGTGAAATGCAATCGTCTATTAAAAAAGGTGATAAAGTTATAACTGTTGGTGGATTTCACGGTATTGTTGATGCAATTGATGAGGATACAATCGTACTTAAAGCTGGAGACGGCGCTAGACTTACTTTTGATCGTCAAGCAGTACGCGAAACAAGAAATTAGGTAAAAGGAAAGAGCTTTCAAATGAAAGCTCTTTTTTCTTTATTACTTTTATGCGTTTCTAGCAGGAGTCGTTACATTAACCCCAATTATACCGCCAATCATTGCTGTAGCTAAGAACCCAGTATGATAAAAGAACTGCTCAGTGGAGAAAGTACTATCAAAACCTAAAAAGTTAAACAAAAACACAATTAGGATGTATAACAAGCCTGTTGCGCCTCCCATTAACCATCCTTTTTCTTTTCCTTTCCCTCCCGAAACAAAACCACCGATAAATAGCGCTAAGAATGAAAGAATTAAGATAACCCAGGACAATGAAGATTCCTGTAGTGTCGTAAATTTAAGCAATAGAGAAAATAATAAACTAGAGCCTAATACAACTACTAAGATTGCTACGACACCATAAATCATTGCTATACCCATGTTTTTCATTGTGACATCCCCTTTCTAAGTGATGTAGATGTAAAAAGGTATTGGGAAATATCATGAAGACTAAAAGTGCTACATTTTCTTCTTACATCTAGCCTTAGTACGAGCATATTCATGTCCAATTAATTTTAGAATCAAGATTTTACTTTTTGTTCCTAAAAATGGTAGAACAATATCCTAATGATTTTTGAACAATTGTAGAAAGCTAAACATATTGGTTTGTAAAAAAAGGTAAGGATTTACTCCGCTTTTACAAGAGGTTTGAAGGGGGCAATTATTGGTGGAGGAATATGTAATCATTACCGCTAGAACGATTTTTATTTACTTTGTGATCTTATTTATATTTCGTCTAATGGGCAAAAGAGAAATTGGTGAGTTAAGTATAGTAGATCTAGTTGTTTCGATTATGATTGCTGAGATGGCTGTTGTATCTATCGAAAATACATCTGATCCATTGCTGCATACAGTTTTTCCAATGTTATTACTGATGCTAATTCAAATTGCTTTAGCCTACTTTTCAATTAAAAGCCAAAAAATTCGCGAACTTATAGATGGTAAACCTACGGTAATTATCGATAAAGGAAAAATTGATGAACATGAAATGAGAAAACAACGGTATAATTTTGATGATTTACTTTTACAATTAAGGGAGAAAAATGTTCGAAGTGTTTCTGATGTAGAGTTTGCAATACTTGAGCCATCTGGCAAGCTTTCTGTGTTCCAAAAGGAGTACGAACAACAACAAAACAATAATCCTACAGTAAGTGAATTCGAGTGGCCTATCATTATCGACGGGGTTGTTCAAGAAAAACAACTAGAAAAAATAAATAAAACAAATTTATGGATACGACAGCAACTACGTAACCTTGGATATAAGGATATTAAGAAGATATCTTACTGTTCCTATAACGAGAAAAAAGGGACGTTCGTTATTGATATAAAGGATGAAAAAAAATAAAAGTAACCATCCATGAAAGGGTGGTTACTTTTTAATTGGTAGAAATGCTGCAAGTGGTGGACCAACAAATGGGATTCTCTTCACTTCATTTCTATCAACCAGTCTAAATGCAAATAGAAGAACGCAATAGACTAGTGAAGTAAAGATGATTGAAACTAATGTTTTACTAATTAGAGGCAAGGATATAAATACAGTTGTAAATAAATAGTGCCCACAAATACCTGATCCGACCATTGTTAAAAAGCTCTTAATATAATCCCTTACATAAAAACTATAAGAAATGATTTTTACAATTGTACTAAAATGCAGTAGGGTAACTAAAACCATACCTGCAACTATTGCTAAAGCAGCACCCATAATTCCAAGCTCAGGACGTGTTGCTAATGCGAATATAGCGATCGTCTTAACTACTGCACCTATTATGCTATTAATCATGGCGGCTTTTGCTAAATCTAATGCCTGTAATGTAGCCTGTAAAGGTCCTTGAAAGTAGTAAAAGATAAAGAAGGGAGCCATTACCTTTACAAAAATCGCGGACTCTCCACTCCCATAAATAAGTTCCATAAGAGGTGCTGCAAAAACATATAAAACTACTACTGCTAAACCACCGGTAACTAAAGATAATCTAAGTGCTTGTTGCAAACGGTGTTCAATTAAAAGAGTTTGTTTTTTAGCGGCCGCCTCGCTAATTGCTGGAACTAAGGATGTTGCGAGAGCATATGTTATAAATGATGGCAACAGTAATAAAGGTAAAGCAAATCCAGTTAGCTGACCATATTGGCTAGTGGCAAGGTGTGTAGCAACACCTGCAATAGCTAAACTTTGAGCAACTACAATTGGTTCAAAAAACCAAGCAATTGAACCTATCAATCTGCTGCCTGTTGTCGGTAGAGCTATTGACATTAATTCATTAAACGTTTGCTTCCCTGCCTTTACAGCTTTGAAAAAATCAGTTCGGACTTTTACTCGTTTCTTCGTTTTAAACATCCAGAACATATAAAGTAAGGAAATTAATTCACCTATTACCGCTGATATCATTGCCCCCGCCGCGGCAAACTCAATTCCATAAGGTAGAAAGGCTTTAGTAAATACTGCTACAAGTGTTATTCGTACAACCTGCTCAATTACTTGAGATATGGCAGCGGGACGCATGTTTTGTCGGCCCTGGAAATAACCCCTTAACACAGATGAGATAGCGATAATTGGAACAATTGGAGAGATAGCTAATAGAGGCCAATATGTTCTAGAATCAGTAAATAATGTTTCAGATAGAATTGGAGCTAGGAATATCATTGTAGGTGTGAAGATTAAACTTAGTGAGCCGGTGACGGTTAGAGAAACAACAAGTATTTTTTTTATCTTTCTCCGATCACCAATTGCCTCAGCCTCAGCAATAAGCTTAGAAATCGCAACAGGTAGCCCCATTTGTACAAGTGTTATCGTAAGTACGAAAGTAGGCACAGCCATCATATATAGGCCAACACCTTCTGCACCAATCAAGTTAGCTACAACTATTCGATTTATAAAGCCTAAAACCTTCGTTATAAGGCCAGCAACTATGAGTATTAACGTTCCTTGTAAAAATGTTTGTTTCGACATGTGTTTCCCTACCTTCTCAAACAAGGTTATTTCATTTACAATTACTATATGCGAGGTAGGGGGCCAAGCATGACAAGTATTATTCTATTCCCTTTCTCATAATGTTAAATAGATAACATTATTCGTAGAGAAAGGATTGATTAGATGAAAGAAAGAATAAAAGATTTCCTTGTGCAAAACCTTGAATTTTTGCCTCCAGAATTAATTATTTTAGTTATCTCGGCTTTACCGATTTTAGAATTAAGAGGTGGCTTACCACTTGCCTATATTCACTATGATTTTAGTCTTGCAAAATCAATCCTATTAAGTGTAAGTGGAAATTTACTTCCATTAATCCCAATACTTTTACTTTTTCATCCATTAAGTAAGTGGTTAATGAGGTTTAATCTATATCAAAAAATGTATAATTGGCTTTATCATCGTACGTTAAAAAAAGGAAATAATGTTGAAAAATACGGAGCCGTGGGACTGCTATTATTTACAGCACTTCCTCTCCCAACAACTGGAGCCTATAGTGCTTGTATAGCAGCTGCTATCTTTGGAATTCGTTTTCGTTATGCTTTTATAGCCATTTCACTTGGGGTGATAAGTGCTGCAATCATTGTTAGTTTAGGATTACTATCTATTTCAATTTTATAGGGGGACTAAGATGAGTATTAATAAACATCCTTTCGACCAATATCGTACACAGGTTGAGCCTGCATTAATTAGTAAACTTGAGGAATTCCAATTGTTTGGTTATGACAAAGTGACTGAAGAAGAGTTATGGGGGTTTTTAACAAAAAAGAGATGGAAGAAAGCAACTGAAGAAAGAAAACTTCATGAAATTGTGAATGATATTTTATCACTAAATATCAGTGATTATATTACATATGCTACAATTGAAGCCTTTAAATCTACGGATAATGTATTTTCTGAAGAAGGCAAAGAGTCGTATAAAGCTTTGTTTGGAAAGTAATTTTTAGACGATTCACTTATTTTCCTCCTTTCACCTCTGACATTGACAGGTTTTAGGTGTTGTTTCATAATGGGATTATTGGTATTTTAGCTAGCTTTTTGTAGACAGAAGGAGGATTACGTTTCAAATGGTAAAAAGAGGTCGGATAGTAGCTTTTTTTCTGCTTGTACTTCTTATCGGAAGTTTAATGGGTACAACGCTAAATGGAATTGTAAATAATATAAAACTTGGATTAGACCTTCAAGGTGGTTTTGAAATTCTATATGAAGTTAAACCTGCCAAAGAAGGAGATGTCATTGATCGAGATGTACTACTAAGTACGGTTGAAGCTCTGGATAGACGTGTAAACGTCCTTGGGGTAAGTGAACCTAATATCCAGATTGAAGGTGAAGATCGTATCCGTGTCCAGTTAGCTGGAGTGGATGATCAAAACACAGTTCGTGAAATATTATCAACGCAAGCAAAGCTAACATTCCGTGATGTAAATGATAACATCATGTTGGATGGAACTGACCTAGTTGAAAATGGAGCAAAGCAAAGCTTTGCGGAGCAAAACCAACCAATTGTTAGCTTAAAGTTAAAAGATGCAAATTTGTTTAAAGAAGTAACTGAGGATATTTTGGCTATGGGTGTCCCTAACAACCTTCTTGTCATTTGGTTAGATTTTGAAGAAGGTGTGGACTCTTATGCTGCTGAAGCACTAAAAGCTGAACCAAAATTCATTTCAGCACCAAGGGTTTCACAAATATTAAATACATCAGATGTTCAAATTGAAGGTAATTTTACAGTTGAAAGTGCAGATCAATTGGCTGATCTACTCAATGCAGGTTCACTTCCTGTAGACCTTGAAGAAATTTATTCAACATCAGTTGGCGCAAAATTCGGTGAAACAGCATTGCAAAAAACAGTCTTTGCTGGAATGATCGGTATTGCAATTATCTTTTTATTTATGATTTTCTATTACCGCTTCCCAGGAATTATTGCGGTTGTCACACTAAGCATTTACATTTTCTTGATTCTGCAAATTTTCGACTGGATGAATGCTGTATTAACATTACCAGGTATTGCGGCTTTACTGCTTGGTGTTGGTATGGCGGTTGATGCGAATATCATTACTTATGAGCGCATTAGGGAAGAATTAAGATTAGGAAAATCTGTAATGTCTGCCTTTAAATCTGGTAATCGAAATTCCTTGTCAACAATCTTTGATGCAAACATTACGACTCTGTTAGCTGCAGTTGTATTATTTAGTTTTGGTACAAGCTCTGTTAAAGGTTTTGCGACAATGCTAATTGTCAGTATTTTGGTCAGCTTCTTAACAGCTGTATATGGCTCGCGTTTACTCCTTGGCCTATGGGTTAATAGTCGCATCTTTAATAATAAGCCAGGACTCTTTGGAGTTAAACAAAGTGAGATTGCTGATATAGCAACAGTAACAGATGAAACAGAAGTAGTAACGAGATATGATCGTTTTGATTTCGTGAAGCATCGTAAGAAATTCTTCATTGCTTCAGGAGTTATGTTTGTTTTAGGTATTGGTTTACTATTAACGTTAAAGTTGAATCTAGGGATTGATTTTGCTAGTGGTACACGTGTAGAAATCCTAGCTGAGAAGTCGCTAACAGCCCAAGAGGTAACTGAAGAATTTAGAGACCTTGGTTATGAGCCAAAAGATGTTATCCTTTCAGGTGATAATAAAGAAATTGGAGTTGCAAGGTTTATAGGCGTACTATCTAAGGATGAAATTGCAGAGGTTAAAACTCATTTTCAAAACCTTTATGGCGCAGAACCAAGTGTAAGCACGGTATCTCCAACTGTAGGTAAAGAACTTGCAAGAAATGCTTTTTTTGCAGTGATGATAGCATCCATAGGAATTATCATCTACGTAACGATTCGTTTTGAAATGATAATGGCGATAGCAGCGATTATAGCGTTACTACACGATGCCTTCTTTATCATTATGTTGTTTAGCTTAACACGTTTAGAAGTGGATATTACATTTATAGCTGCAATACTAACAATTGTCGGCTATTCGATTAATGATACAATAGTAACGTTTGACCGCATTCGTGAGTTAATGAAGAAGTCGAAGAGAGTGAAAACGTTCGAAGACCTCTCCGATATTGTGAATAAAGCATTACGCCAAACACTTGGCAGATCAGTAAGTACTGTAATCACAGTGGTATTTGTCGTCCTAGCTTTACTATTCCTAGGTGCAGAATCCATCACCAACTTCTCGTTTGCTTTACTAGTTGGATTAATTGCTGGTACGTATTCTTCACTTTTCCTTGCATCACAGTTATGGTTAGTTTGGAAACATAAACAACTTGAGAAGAGACGCTATGCGAAAATCGAAGATAAAGAACCTGAGCCAGAAGTATAAACGTAGAATAAAGCCGTGGAGAAATCCACGGCTTTTAATATTTTCAAGTTCAATTTGTGGTGAGAGAATATGTTATTGGTTACAATAAGATACGACTGTTTTACAAGGAAGGGTGAGTAACTTGGGGAACAAAGATCGATTCAAGGAAGCTGAATTTGCGGCAATGGTAGGAGTAGTCGGAAATCTTGGATTAGCTATTTTAAAATATGTAATCGGTGTCATCTCAGGAAGTAGAGCATTAGTAGCAGATGCTGCGCATTCCGCGACGGATGTTGCTGGTTCTTTAGCGGTTTTTATTGGGTTACGTGCAGCAAAGCAACCACCTGACGAGGATCATCCATATGGTCACGGGAAAGCCGAATCCATTGCTGCTATCATCGTATCTGTACTTTTATTTTTAGTTGGTATAGAGATTGGAAAATCTTCATTTGAAGCGTTTTTCGAACCCATAGAGGCACCAAAGACAATCGCTATTTACGCACTTATCATATCAATCATTGCCAAAGAAGCAATGTTTAGATACAAATACAAGTTGGGTAAAAGAATAAAAAGTGATGCAATTATCGTTAATGCTTACGACCACCGATCAGATGTCTACTCCTCTATTGCCGCATTAATTGGTGTAGGGGCAGCCATTCTAGGAGAAAAAATGGGAATTCCATGGTTAGAATATGGAGACCCTGTTGCAGGCTTATTTGTTTCTATTCTAATTCTTAAAACAGCTTGGAAGTTAGGGAAAGAATCAATTCATAATACCCTGGACCATGTTTTACATGAAGAAGATACTGTTGAAATGCGAAATGTAGTATTAACAGTACCTGGGGTTAAAAAGATTGGTTCTCTACATGCTCGTGAGCATGGACATTATGTAATAGTAGATATAAAAGTTTCTGTTGATCCACATATAACAGTCGAAGAAGGTCATAAAATAGGAAAAACGGTAAAACAAAAATTAATAGAGGTTTCAAATGTCCAAGATGTGTTCGTACATATTAATCCTTATTCAGAAGATGATGAGGATTAATTTGAATCTAAAGGGGGATTAAATTATGAAGGGACAATGGAGTTTAATCTTAGCATTCTTATTTGCTATTATAGTTGCATTATTTGCAGTAATAAATGTTGAGCCGGTTGAAGTTGACTATCTATTTGGGACTGCTGACTGGCCACTTATCCTTATTATTTTAGGTTCAGTATCAATGGGGGGAATAATTGTGGCATCTGCCGGGATATTCCGACTTTTTGTATTACAAAGGAAAGTAAAAGGACTTGAAAAAGAAAATGCAGCTCTTAAGGTGGAAGTTGATAACAAAAATGAACAACTTAAAGAAACTACACCTTCAGAACCATTAGAAGAGACAGCTGAACATAAGGAAAGTAGTGAACTAAAATAAAATATTTCCAGCTTTATAAACAAGGTTAACTTCATTGAAACCCCTTAGTCACTCCTGTATAATGGTGTGGTTAAGGGGTGAAAGAATGCTACAGGCTAAAACACGTTGGGATATTTTAAATAATGATAATGATAAGATAGATTTAATTTCGAAAGAGTTAAATATAGCACCTCTAGTTGCTTCATTATTGGTAAGTAGAGGTTTCGATACCGTAGAGACTGCGAAAGCATTCTTATTTACCGATACGCAAGATTTTCATGATCCTTTTTTACTTGAGGATATGGAAAAAACGGTCGATCGAATAAACCAAGCTATTTTAAATAATGAGAGAATATTAGTATACGGAGATTATGATGCTGATGGTGTAAGTAGTACAACAGTATTAATGACCGCCTTATTAGAAAAAGGTGCAAATGTAGACTTCTATATACCTAATCGTTTTACGGAAGGCTATGGTCCGAATGAAAAGGCCTTCAGATGGGCAAAGGACGAAGGCTTTACTTTAATTATTACGGTAGATACGGGTATTTCTGCATTGCATGAGGCAGATGTTGCTAAGGAACTAGGCATTGATCTAATTATTACTGATCACCATGAACCAGGACCTGTCCTCCCAGATGCCTTCTCAATTATTCATCCTAAAAAAGAAAGCTGTTCTTACCCGTTTAAGGAGCTAGCGGGTGTAGGAGTTGCTTTTAAGCTGGCACATGCACTTTTAGGACAAGTACCTACTTCTTTGTTGGAAGTTGCTGCAATTGGTACGATTGCAGATTTGGTACCTCTGCATGATGAAAATAGATTACTAGCAAGTAAAGGGATAGAAAAGCTTCAAACAACGAATCGAATTGGGATAAAAGCTCTATTGAAAGTATGTGGGATTGAGTCAAAGGATATTACAGAAGAAACAATTGGTTTTGCACTTGCCCCTAGAATTAATGCAGTAGGAAGACTAGAAGCTGCAGATCCTGCTGTACATTTGCTTATGACTAATGATAGAGAAGAAGCAGATATGCTCGCACAACAAATCGACTTGTTGAATAAAGAGCGTCAACAATTAGTCAATGAAATGACTGAAGAAGCAATAAAAGAGGTAGAAGAATTCTTCCCTCCTGATAAAAATTCAGTATTAGTAATTGCAAAAGAAGGCTGGAACGCTGGTGTTGTAGGGATTGTTGCATCTAGGCTAGTTGATCGGTTTTACCGTCCTACTATCGTTTTAAGTATTGATCCTGACAAAGGAATCGCTAAGGGGTCAGCTAGGAGTATTGCTGGTTTTGATCTATTCGCTAATCTTTCTACCTGTCGTGATATTTTACCTCACTTTGGAGGTCATCCTATGGCAGCGGGTATGACATTGAACCTTGACGATGTTGCTAGCCTTAGAAATCGTTTAAACGAGCTTGCACTAGATTGTTTAACAGATGAAGACTATATACCCATCACAAATGTAGATGTGGTTTGTTCTCTTCATGAGGTAACTATTGATACAATTGCAGAACTTAATAGATTAGCTCCTTTTGGGATGGCTAATCCTAAACCACGTGTATTAATTAAGGATGCAACCATAAACAGTATTAAAAAGATAGGGTCCAATCAGAATCATTTAAAAGTTGTAGTAGAGGATAACGGATTAACCTTAGATGGGGTGGGTTTTGGCTTTGGCGAAGTATATGACCATATATCACCTGTTTCTAAAGTGTCTATTCTTGGTGAATTATCGATTAATGAATGGAATAACTTTCGTAAGCCCCAGGTAATGATACAAGACGTCGCTGTTAATCACTGGCAACTTTTTGACTTCCGTGGTGCAAAAGATATCCATAAAGTGATCGAAGGGGTTCCTTCTGATAATAGAAAATTGGTTGTTTTTAATCAAGATACATTAAATAAGATACAAATAGGTAAGTATAAGGATGAGCTACTAATTATCTCATCAGTAGAAGAGTTTGAATTAAACCTAAGTAAAAGTCATGTTATCCTTATTGACTTACCATCTAGCAAGGATAGTTTAAATTTATTATTTAAATCCTCCTTTCCTAGACGGATTTATACATTATTTTATAATGACCAAAACCATTTCTTTAGTACAATTCCAACAAGGGAGCACTTTAAGTGGTTTTATGCGTTTATATCAAAACGAGGCAGCTTTGATATAAAAAGGTATGGAATGGAGCTAGCCAAACATCGCGGTTGGTCGATAGAAACAATTGATTTTATGTCACAGGTGTTTTTTGAACTAGAATTTGTTAAAATAGACAATGGATTAATTTCCTTATCAACTGTTGCTACAAAACGGGATTTGATTGAATCAGAAACATATCGTTTAAAGCAGGAACAAATCGAGCTTGAAAATGAGTATTTGTATTCTTCTTATCAACAATTAAAGCAATTGTTTGATCAATTTGATAGAGGTTCGTTAACGTACGAGGAGGCAGTAAACTAATGGATTTAAAGAAATTTGTTACAATTGTTCCAGACTATCCAAAACCAGGTATTTTATTTAAAGATATCACACCATTAATGAATGATGGAGAAGCATACAAATATGCAACTGATCAAATCGTTCAATATGCTCGTCAAAAAGAGATTGACTTAGTAGTTGGACCAGAAGCTCGTGGATTTATCATTGGATGTCCAGTAGCTTATTCACACGGGGTAGGATTTGCACCAGTTCGTAAGGAAGGGAAACTACCACGCGAAGTTATTCGTCAAGAATATGGTTTAGAATATGGTAAGGATGTATTAACAATCCATAAAGATGCAATTAGACCAGGGCAACGTGTCCTAATTACAGATGACCTTTTGGCTACTGGTGGAACAATCGAAGCTACAATCAAACTAGTTGAAGGACTAGGAGGCATTGTAGCAGGAATCGCGTTTATCATCGAATTAACATACCTAGATGGACGTGATAAGCTAGATGGCTATGATGTACTTACTTTAATGAAATATTAATCATCCTTGAGCGCTCTTAGTAGAGTGCTCTTTTTTAAAAGGGTATGCTAAAGCATATTTTTATTAAAATACTATGTGGTTTCAGCTGCAGGCACGAGACTCCTGCGGGAGAAGCTCGGTCATTGTGAGACCCCACAGGCGCAAAGTGCCGAGGAGGCACACGGACCGCCCGCGGAAAGCGAGTGCCTGCAGCTGAAATCACATCCTCAGTTTAATTGACCCCTAAAATAGTAATTTCCCTTTACATCCTTATGAAATTTCATGATAATAGGGATAATCATTATTTTTTTAGAAAAGTATAATGAAAATATTGTTTAATGAAAGTTAAATTATAAAAAGGTGATTTCATGGCTAATGAACAGGTATTAACTGCTGAGCAAGTGATCGAAAAAGCGAAGCGTTACTTGTCTGATAAAGATATTGACTTTATTCAAGAAGCATATAATTTTGCAAAAGAAGCTCACCGTGAACAATATCGTAAATCCGGTGAGCCTTATATTATTCACCCTATACAAGTAGCTGGTATATTGGTCGATCTAGATATGGACCCTTCAACCATTGCAGCTGGTTTTCTTCACGATGTTGTGGAAGATACAGAACTGACCTTCCAACATATTGAGGAAGCTTTTACTAAAGAAGTTGCTATGCTTGTTGATGGTGTAACAAAACTAGGAAAGATTAGATATAAATCCCAAGAAGAGCAGCAGGCTGAAAACCATAGGAAGATGTTTGTTGCCATGGCACAGGATATTCGTGTCATATTAATTAAACTTGCAGATCGCCTGCACAACATGCGTACCCTGAAACATCTACCTCAGGAAAAGCAGCGAAGAATATCAAATGAAACATTAGAAATCTTTGCTCCTTTAGCACATCGTCTCGGGATCTCTAAAATTAAATGGGAGCTTGAGGATACAGCTTTACGCTATTTAAATCCGCAGCAATATTATCGAATTGTGAATTTAATGAAGAAAAAACGGGCTGAGCGTGAACAGTATTTAGAAGATGTTATAAATGAAGTAAAAGTTAGAGTAACTGAGGTATCCATTAAAGCAGACATTTCTGGAAGACCAAAACACATTTATAGTATTTATCGTAAGATGGTACTTCAAAATAAACAGTTTAATGAAATATATGATCTTTTAGCAGTTAGGATTGTCGTTAACAGTATTAAGGATTGTTATGCTGTTTTAGGAATTATTCATACCTGTTGGAAGCCGATGCCTGGCCGGTTTAAGGATTATATCGCGATGCCAAAGCCTAACATGTATCAATCGCTGCATACTACAGTTATAGGTCCTACTGGTGACCCACTAGAGGTTCAAATAAGAACCTTTGAAATGCATCAAATTGCTGAGTTTGGTATTGCTGCGCATTGGGCTTACAAAGAAGGCAAGAACGTTCTGCCAACTGCATCTTATGAAGAGAAATTAACTTGGTTTAGAGAGATTCTCGAGTGGCAAAACGATGCTAGTAATGCTGAAGAGTTTATGGAGTCATTAAAAATTGATCTATTCTCTGATATGGTGTTTATCTTTACACCAAAGGGTGATGTTATCGAGTTGCCATCAGGTTCTGTACCCATAGATTTTGCATATCGAATTCACTCGGAAATTGGAAATAAGACAATTGGTGCGAAAGTAAATGGAAAGATGGTTACACTTGATTATAAGCTTAAAACCGGTGATATAATTGAAATTTTAACTTCTAAGCACTCTTATGGTCCAAGTCAAGACTGGCTAAAATTGGCTCAAACATCACAAGCGAAAAATAAAATTCGTCAATTCTTTAAGAAACAACGTCGAGACGAAAACCTTGAAAAAGGGAAGGAATTAGTTGAGAAAGAGGTAAAAAACCTCGAATTTGATGTGAAAGAGGTCCTTACCTCTGAAAACTTGAAAAGGGTTGCTGAAAAGTTTAATTTCTCTAATGAAGAAGATATGTTTGCTGCTGTAGGTTATAACGGTATTACAGCTGCGCAAATAGCTACAAGACTTACTGAAAAATGGCGCAAGAAACGTGACCAAGAACAAGAAAAGAATGTAGCGGATGTTGTTTCAGAAATGAGGCAATTCCCTGCTTCTAAGAGAAGAGAATCTGGTGTACAAGTTCAAGGAATTGATAATTTATTAATTCGCTTATCTAAATGCTGTAATCCCGTGCCTGGTGATGATATTGTAGGATTTATTACAAAAGGCCGTGGTGTTTCTGTACATCGAAATGACTGTCCAAATGTTCATAGCAGCGATGCTCAGGCTAGACTTATACCGGTTGAGTGGGAAAGTAAAATTAATGAGCGAAGAGAATACAATGTTGAAATTGAAATTTCAGGTTTTGATCGTAGAGGCTTATTAAACGAGGTCCTACAAGCTGTCAATGAAACAAAAACAAATATTAATGCCGTTGCAGGAAAATCAGATCGCAACAAAATGGCAACAATTAATATGACCATTTCAATTCAAAATGTCAACCACCTTCAAAAGGTTGTTGAACGTATTAAGCAAATTAGAGATATTTATGCAGTAAGAAGGATGATGAGTTAGAAAGGAAATGCGGTAGAATGAGGGTAGTTGTACAGCGGGCCAAACATGCTCGCGTAATTGTGGATGATACAGTTGTTGGTAGCATTGACCATGGTTTAATGCTATTAGTTGGGGTGACACACTCTGATACAGTTGAGGATGTAAAGTACCTTTCAGAAAAAATTGTCAATTTACGTATCTTTGAAGACGATGCGGGGAAGATGAATCTATCTTTGCTTGATGTAAAAGGTCAAATTCTATCTGTTTCGCAGTTTACGTTGTATGGAGATTGTCGAAAAGGAAGACGTCCCAATTTTATGGAAGCAGCAAAGCCAGACTATGCTGAAGAACTGTATGAATTATTTAATCAAGAGTTACGGAACAAAGGGATTGAGGTAAGTACCGGACAGTTTGGTGCAATGATGGATGTTCAGTTTACAAACGTTGGTCCTGTTACACTCATTTTAGAAAGTAAAGAATAAAAACAAGGCGAGTCCTTAGACTTGCCTTGTTTTTATTCTTTTTATTTATTTATTTTTAAAGTATTGAGCAAGCCCATAATAGATTCCATTTGAAATGTTTTCCTGGAAGTTACCAGATATAATGGTTAGCTCTTCTGTACTGTTACTTATGTAGCCTAATTCTAATAGTACAGAAGGCTGTTTGTTATCTCTAAGAACATGGTAATTTCCAAAACGGTGCCCTCTGTCTCTCAGTTTTGTGTGCTTAATCATTTCATTTTGAATGGCGGCTGCTAACGGTGCATCTAGTGCCGTCTTATAGAAATAGGAAGTAATTCCTCTAACGCTTCGATCATTTACACTATCATAATGAACACTAATAAATGCATCTGCATTTCGGTAATGAGATAAGCTAACTCTTGAACGTAAACTAACATACACATCACTTGACCTAGTAAGAATCACGTTTGCTTCAGATGCTTTTAATTTATCAAATAAAAGTTTTGATGTTCTTAATGTCATGTCTTTTTCTAGTGTTCCTTTAACGCCAATGGCTCCGCTGTCCCTTCCACCATGTCCAGGATCAATAACAATTGTCTTGTTTTTAAAATATTGATTCATCCCAGGCTTCTCGATATTAGGAATATTGCTTCCAGAAGTTTCAACGATCCACCCAGCAATATAGCCTTCTTGCTTATTAGGTAACTCTATTTTAAACCAGTCACCCTCTACTGCTAGAATGATAAAAGTGTCCCCTTCATTAGCTCTCATAACTACATCAGTACCGGTACTAGGACCAGAGCGGATATTACTTCCACTATGTAATATTTTTACTTTTGAGCTTGTATCGCTGTTCTCAACTGGAGTAGAGGGTAGTTGTGATTTCTCACTTTTTTCAAGGTACCAGCTCGCAACCCACCCCGTTTTATTATTAGAAAGCTCTACCTCACACCACTGACTGTTCTCTTGCAGAATTTGAACAATGTCTCCTTTTGCAACTTTATCAATCACCTTACCACTTAATGAACCTTGATCACGAACATTAAGAATAGATGCAGTAACGACTGCAGAAACTTTTTCTTTTGGAATAGGGTTATCATTTTTGTCGTCATTAGAATCTGGCTGGTCTTCTTTTTCTTCATCTTCAGGTGCTTCTGGTTGTGGCTGAACTATAGATTCTGTTATTTCTATAAATTCACTTGAAACCCAAGCCCGTACTTGATTAATTGAAATCTCAAGCCAGTTTTCTCTTTCTCCCACGATTTTAACTTCGTCATCTTTTTTTAATTTACTAACGATTTTGCCTTGAAGTGATGCTTGGTCTCGAACATTAAGAATTGTAGCAGTTACCTTACCGGTTATTTTCGTGGTATTTTGGACTGGTTTTTGGTTGTTCTGTTTTTCAGAATTTCCAACAATAGTAGAAAGGTATTCAGCAGAAACCCAACCTTCTTTTTTATTAAGAAGGACCTTTACCCAGTTTTCATTTTTAGCTATAAATTCAACCTCTTGACCTTTGTTTAAATGGCCTATTATTTGAAAACTAGTCCCAGGACCAGAACGAACTCGTAGCCAATCTACTGTAGATGCTACCTTAGTTGGTAAATTGGTCACTTTTTCTTCGCCGCTTATATCTTCCTTTATAAGCCAAGCAGCAAGCCACCCAGTACTGCCTCCAGGGAGTTGTACCATTAACCAGTCATTCTTTCTTTCAAGTATAGGGTACTTTTCTCCGCGAGTTGCCTTTTTAACTACATCAAATGATAGCCCTGGGCCTTTCCGGATATTTAAAATATCAACGTTAATGGTTGCTAATTCTTCTGCTGCATTAACGTTTGATTCATATGGGAGTAGTGTTGTTAACACTAATAGAATGACAATAAGTATTTTTACAATATAGTTTCTGTACAAGAATCATACTCCTCCTTAAACAAAGATGCGTATCTATTTGATTCGATAAAAAAAGTAAAAATCCTGTAATATTTGAAAATAAATTATCGAAAAAGGGCATGATAGGTTATAGAGATTTTTAAAGATATAGAGAAAGGATGATCTTTTTCGTGAGATTTAGTGAGAAAGGCCAATTATCGCATCAAGGGACAAATGAATTGTTCGGTGTAGATTTTCATGATTTTATCCAAAAAGAACAAAATGCTAATGCAGTCGAGTTAGCTTCTGAGTTTGGATTGTCTCTTGGAGATGTTCGAAAACTAAAAAAACAACTGCATCGTTCTTAAAATAACATAATTTATAAAAGAGCCTTGACAAGTTGCGGCTTGGTACGTATGATAATATAAAATTACGAGTTAAATAAGAACCATTGATGGAGAATAGTAATTAAGATCACACATGCTAGAGAGGGAATGCCTTGGCTGAAAGCATTTCTCATGATGCCTTAATGAATGAACACTCTTTAGGTTTCTCTCTGAAAGGATTTTTTCTTAGTAGGAGTTGGACGTAGTCAGGCGTTAACTGGATGAGTGAAGACACTTTGATGTCTTTAACTAGGGTGGCACCACGGGAAAATATCATCTCGTCCCTACAAATATTTATTTGTAGGGGCGGGATTTTTTTATTTTTGAAATGTAATAGGAGGAGAAAAAGAGCATGTCAATACAAATCCCAAGAGGAACACAGGATATATTACCTGGTGAAATTGAAAAATGGCAGTATATCGAGGAAACAGCGAGAGAAATTTGTCGTCGCTATAATTATAAAGAAATTAGAACACCAATCTTTGAGCATACTGATTTATTTTTACGTAGTGTTGGGGAAACAACGGATATCGTACAAAAGGAGATGTACACCTTTGAAGACCGTGGTGGAAGAAGCATTACGCTAAGACCTGAGGGAACTGCAGCTGTTGTAAGAGCTTTTGTTGAAAATAAAATGTTTGGGAACCCAACTCAACCGACTAAGCTTTATTACAGTGGACCAATGTTTCGATATGAACGCCCTCAAGCCGGTCGATTTAGACAGTTTGTTCAATTTGGTGTCGAGGCATTAGGGAGTGCGGACCCTGCAGTAGATGTAGAAGTTATTTCATTGGTGATGGACTTATATCGAACACTTGGCTTAAAGCAAGTAACACTTGTAATTAATAGTTTAGGTGATTCTGATAGCAGAACAGCACACAAAGAGGCATTAACTAATCACTTCGCACCGAGAATTGATGAATTTTGTTCGGACTGTAAATCTCGCTTAGAAAAAAATCCAATGAGAATTCTGGATTGTAAGAAAGACCGTAATCATGAGTTAATGGATACAGCACCATCTATCCTTGATTATTTAAATGATGAATCACGTACATACTTCGAAAAAGTCCAACAATACTTAAAAGCAGTTAATATAGACTTTGAAGTTGATCCTGGATTAGTTCGAGGTTTGGATTACTATAATCACACAGCCTTCGAGATTATGAGTAATGCAGAAGGCTTTGGTGCAATAACCACTCTATGTGGTGGTGGAAGATACAATGGTCTTGTTGAAGAAATAGGAGGCCCAAATACTCCTGGAATTGGCTTTGCTTTAAGTATTGAACGTTTACTTTCAGCATTAAATGCAGAAAACATTAAATTACCAATTCAATCATCCATTGATTGTTATGTTGTAACTTTAGGAGAAAAAGCAACTGAAGTCTCGGTATCCATTGTTAGCGAATTAAGAAATGCAGGATTCAGTGTAGATAAAGATTACCAAGATAAAAAAATGAAAGCCCAATTTAAAGCTGCAGATAGACTTCAAGCAAAGTATGTTGTAGTTCTAGGAGATGATGAATTGGCTAGAAACGCAGTCAACCTAAAGGCAATGGAGACAGGTGAACAATTAGAAATCTCAATCGATTCACTTATCCCAAGCTTACTAGAAAAAAGATCACGAGGTGAATTATAAATGTATGGTAGAACATATTATTGTGGTGAAGTAACTGAACACAACATAGGAGAAAAGATACAGCTGAAGGGATGGGTTCAAAAGCGCCGGGACCTTGGTGGTCTTATATTTATAGATTTAAGAGACCGAACAGGAATCGTTCAAGTTGTTTTTAATCCTGAAGATTCTAAAGAAGCACTAGCAACTGCTGAAGCAGTTCGTAATGAATATGTTCTTGATATTGAAGGTACGGTAATTGCACGTGAAGAGGGTACGATAAATGAAAACCTTCTGACCGGAAAAGTAGAAATAAAGGCTGAAAAAGTAGCAATCATTAATGCTGCTAAAACTCCTCCTTTCGTTATTGCAAATCAAACAGAAGTATCAGAGGATGTTAGATTAAAGTACCGTTATTTAGATTTACGTCGCCCGGTTATGTATGAAACGTTTAAAATGCGTCATGATGTAACCAAAACAATCCGTAATTACTTAGATTCACAAGGTTTTTTAGATGTAGAAACACCAATCCTAACGAAAAGTACACCAGAAGGTGCCCGCGATTATCTAGTACCGAGTCGAGTGCACCCTGGTGAGTTTTATGCCTTACCGCAATCTCCGCAATTATTTAAACAAATGTTAATGGTTTCAGGTTTTGATAAATATTATCAAATTGCACGCTGTTTTCGAGATGAGGATTTACGTGCAGACCGTCAGCCTGAATTCACACAGGTAGATATCGAGACATCATTCATGAGTCAAGAAGATATCATGGCAATGATGGAAGAGATGATGATCAAGGTATTAAATGATGTAAAAGGAATTTCGATTGAAAAAGGCTTTCCTCGAATGTCTTATCAAGACGCTATGAGTCGCTATGGTTCAGATAAACCTGATACACGATTTGACATGGAATTAGTGGATTTATCCGAGGTTGTTAAAGAATGTGGATTTAAAGTATTTACTTCGGCTGTTGAGAGCGGAGGACAAGTAAAAGCCATTAATGTTAAAGGAAATGCTGATACTTACTCTCGTAAAGATATTGATGCATTAACAGAGTTTGTTTCTGTTTATGGGGCGAAAGGTCTTGCATGGCTAAAAGTTGAGGAGTCAGAATTAAAGGGACCTATTGCGAAGTTCTTTAATGAAGAAGAACAAGAAGTATTTAGAAAAGCCCTATCTGCACAATCAGGAGATTTACTTCTATTTGTTGCAGACAAGAAAAGTGTAGTTGCTGATGCACTAGGTGCCCTTCGTTTAAAACTTGGAAAAGAACTTAAATTAATTGATGAAAGTAAATATAATTTCCTTTGGGTTACAGACTGGCCATTACTAGAGTACGATGAGGAATTAGGAAGATACTTTGCCGCACATCATCCGTTCACAATGCCGGTTAGAGAAGATTTAGGCTATCTAGATTCAGACCCAACTAAGGTTCATGCTCAAGCCTATGACCTTGTTCTTAATGGATATGAATTAGGTGGAGGATCATTAAGGATTTTTGAGCGAGAAATTCAAGAAAAGATGTTTAAAGTACTTGGCTTTTCTGAAGAAGAAGCTAGAGAACAGTTTGGCTTTTTACTAGAAGCCTTTGAATATGGAACACCTCCACATGGTGGTATTGCACTAGGTCTGGACCGTTTAGTTATGCTATTAGCTGGTCGAACAAACTTAAGAGATACCATCGCATTTCCAAAGACAGCAAGTGCAAGCGACTTATTAACACATGCACCAGATGTAGTTAGTACTAACCAATTAAAGGAACTGCACTTGTCGGTAAATGTTGAAAAAAGACAGTAATTTGTAGATGTCTTAACCTTGAAAACGCTTTTTTCCTATGTTATTATTTTGACATAGAGTTAAGAGTCCTGATGTGTTCGTCGTATAACCTATTGTTTTGACCGAACAATAAGTTATACGGGAGCTCGGAGTTTTCTTACCGCGTACACGCCTCATGGATAGAGGACTTACAAAGGAGAAACAGAGCACCCACCTGCCTGGGTGCGGGTTCAAAACGAAGGCATCGACGGCACAATTGGGGCTCTTACAAGTTATTTATTATACCTATAAACTAACCCTATGTAAGAACCAACTTACATAGGGTTTTTGTTCGTTTTTTCCGATGAGATTAAATGCTTCTAAATATTTTACAAGAGTGGATTGAAGCGGAAGGCACTTGACTCCTGCGGGAGTAGAGGGAAGTGCGAGACCCCACAGGCGAAGCCGAGGAGGCTCGCATCCCTCCCCGCGGAAAGCAAGTGCCTGCAGCGGAAAGCAACGGCCAACCTTTAAAGTAAGAAACATCATACTCTTGCAACTAATCCTTTGTTAAATATATAATAACACCTATAGATTTACTTGCTTTTACCCACAAGTATGATATAGTACTAATCGGGTAAAATACAGCCACAGACCTTATTTGTACATAAGCAAATGCATTATAAATGGAGTTGAGAATATGCTACATCAATTTTCTAGAAATGAACTAGCCGTCGGTAAACAAGGAATTGAAACACTTAAAAATAGTACAGTCGCAGTTTTAGGTATCGGAGGAGTAGGTTCCTTCTCAGCAGAAGCCTTAGCTCGATCAGGGGTAGGAAGGTTAATATTAATCGACAAAGATGATGTCGATATTACGAATGTTAACCGTCAAATTATCGCACTATTATCAACAGTTGGAAGGCCAAAAGTTGACATAATGAAAGAGCGAATAGCTGATATTAACCCTAATTGTGAAGTGATTGCCCTAAAAATGTTCTATACTGAAGAAACGTATGAAGAAATCTTTAACTTTGGACTTGATTACGTAGTAGATGCTTCTGACACCATCTCATATAAAATACATTTGATGAAAGAATGCTTAAAGCGTAAAATTCCAATCATATCAAGTATGGGTGCAGCTAACAAAATGGATCCAACTCGTTTCCAAATTGCTGATATCTCAAAGACACATACAGACCCAATTGCTAAGGTGATTCGGACAAGACTTAGAAAAGAAGGAATTCGCAAAGGTATTCCTGTTGTGTTTTCTGACGAAAGCCCTATTGTAATTAGAGAGGAAATACGACAAGAAATTGTAGCTAATCCAAATGCACCCATTAGAAAAGCGAAACTTCCACCTTCTTCTAATGCATTTGTACCTTCAGTTGCCGGCCTAATTATGGCTAGCCGTGTTATTAGTGATTTGCTAAAGGATATTAAAATCTACCGCGTTTCAGATGAATAGAAAAAATCGTGGCCACAAGCCACGATTTTTTTATGGTTTTTTTACTTTGCTACTTCTAGGTTCCCGTTCTTATCCATTCTAAAAGTTGGAGCTTTTCTGTCTTCATGGTCCTCAAACAGAACCATGCGACGTGCTCTATCCATTATTTGAACAAGTGCTTGATAATCTTCTTGAATCATAGCCTGTTGTTCATCTAGCTTCTTAAGCTGCTTTTCTAATTCTCTATTCTTTTGAAGTAACTCATTATTCTCTCGTCTTAATCTCTCATTTTCAGCTGTCATTTGGTATGAGCTTCTGTCTTGTTTTTTCATTTCTGATAGAAACGAGATGCAGTCTTCAAGAGTAATTTCTTTCATAGGTGCTGGCAATAATTCAGTGGAATACTCTTGTATATAGTTTTGAGATTGCTTATTGTTTAATTCTTCAAACCAAACTCTTTCTTCAGCTTTCTCATCAGAAAAGTTGTCTTGAAATGACGGTGAGATAAAATCATCATTAATAGGGGAAATTTCTTGTTTGTTTGTGTGTTTTTTGTTATTTTCCATAGCACGCTTTCTTTCTTTACGTTGTTTCTTAGCAATTGCAATGGCTTGATCATATTTACCTCTAACTTCAGCATTCCACCTAAAGCCACAGGCAGCTGAAGTCCTATTTAGCTTGTCTCCAACTTCTTCAAATGCAGCTAATTGTGTTCCACCTTCACGAATATAGCGTAGAACTGTTTCTGCTAGTAATAGATCGTCTTCATGCGACCATGCATCTTGTCGTACCTTCATTTATATCAGCTCCAATAATCAATCTAGTTTTTTTCTATCATGACCATTGGAGGCAATATTTATACATTTTGCTAGTTTTATAAAAGCCAGTCATCAACTCTAGTACAATAATCTACTAGAAAGTATATGTAAACTTCAAACAGTATTTTGTCCTATCTATTATTTTGCAGTTTTTCATAAAGCTGAGCTAAAGCTTGTTCAAATTTACCGGTTTGCTTTGGTTTAAAATAATTTCTATGTTTTAATCGATCAGGTAGATACTGTTGTTTTACCCAACCATTTTCATAATCATGTGGGTATTTATAGTCAATTCCTCGACCGAGCTTAGCAGCTCCTTTATAATGTGCATCTTTTAAATGGTCCGGTACTTCACCTGTAAATCCAGTCTGTATATCTTGTATTGCTTCGTCTAAAGCTTTATAGGCAGAGTTAGACTTTGGAGATAAGCACAATTCTATGACAATATTAGCTAATGGAATTCTTGCTTCAGGAAACCCAACCCGTTCTGCTACCTCTATAGCAGCCAGAGCTCTTTGACCTGCTTGGGGGTTTGCAAGACCAATATCCTCATAAGCAATAATTAATAACCGTCGACTAATACTAACTAGGTCACCAGCAACAATTAAGCGGGCGAGATAGTGTAGCGCAGCATTTACATCACTTCCACGAATTGATTTTTGAAATGCAGAAAGAACATCATAATGTGCATCTCCGTCTTTGTCGTGGACAAAGCTTTTATTTTGCATACATTCTTCCGCTACTTCAAGATTAATAAAAATCTTGCCATCTATGTTCTCATCTGTTGACAATACACAAAGCTCTAAAGCACTTAGAGCTGAACGAACATCTCCTCCACATGAATTAGCAATATGTGACAATGCTTCTGTTGTCAAATCAATAGGAAGGTTTCCAAATCCACGTTCTTCATCGTTCAACGCACGTAATAGAGCAGTTTCAATATCTTCAGGAGTCAATGGTTTAAGTTCAAAAATTTGGCATCGACTTCGAATGGCCGGATTTATGGCGTGATATGGATTACTTGTAGTTGCACCTATAAGTGTTATTAATCCATTCTCAAGGTGAGGTAATAGAAAGTCTTGTTTTGCTTTATCTAGTCTATGTACTTCATCTAATAACAAGATTACTTTACCAGACATTTTTGCTTCAGCTACTACAATTTCCATATCTTTTTTATTATTTGTAACTGCATTAAGCGACCTAAATGCAGATTTCGTACTACCAGCAATTGCTGTGGCAATTGATGTTTTTCCAATACCAGGAGGACCGTATAAAATCATGGAGGAAAGATGTTTTGCTTTAACCATTCTATGTATTATTTTTCCTTCGCCAACCAAATGCTGTTGTCCAATAATTTCTTCGATTTTTGTAGGACGCATTCGGTATGCTAATGGTTTTTGAATCATGTATTTGCCCTCCTGCTTAGTATACTTTTTGCTTTATCATTTAAATATTATCACTTTATCATAAATCGTAGAGCCATAGAAATACATAAGTTCTTAAAAATATGCTATAATTGCAGATGTTTACCTTGCTACTTTAATCGGTAATGTTCTTTTTATGAGCTAGAGTTGAGTATAGATCGGAGAAGATGAGCGTGAAAGGACACCATAGAATTAACAAGTTGCTTGTTAAATGGACGATTTATTTTACAGGTTTATTAATTATGGCCTTAGGAATAGTTCTAATTATAAAAGCTGATTTAGGAGCATCACCCTGGGATGTTTTACACATTGGGTTATTTAAACAAATCGGATTCACAATCGGAACATGGTCTATCCTTGTAGGGTTTGTCATATTGGGAATTTCATCTATTATGTTAAAAGCATTACCTCAATTGGGTGCGTTTTTAAATATGTTAACCGTTGGAGTATTTATTGATATGTACATGGCAATACCTTTTTTGGTGACGCCAGGTGCAATACTTGGAAAAGTACTCATGCTATTAATAGGCATTATTGTATCTGGATACGGGATAGGAATATATATATCATCAAGATGTGGGGCTGGTCCTAGAGATAGCCTCATGATTGCATTAACTGAGAAAACAGGTATGAAAGTACAATATATAAGAGCAATCATGGAAATTGTCGTTTTATCAATTGGTTGGTTACTTGGCGGTCCTGTGTTTATAGGGACGGTTATCTTTAGTTTTACAATAGGAATTATAGTAGGTTATACGTTGCCAAGATGTCAAATGATTGCAGATAACCTAATGAATAAGGGTTCAAAGCAACCAGAGCAAGTTATACACTTTGACCATTTTAGTAACAGTAATTAGGGGACGAGGGGTGTACAAGGATGAAGATTTCAACAAAGGGTAGATACGGACTTACAATCATGATTGAGTTAGCTAAAAAATATGGTGAAGGACCTACTTCATTAAAGTCAATTGCTCAAACTCACGATTTATCTGAACACTATTTAGAACAATTGATAGCTCCATTACGAAATGCAAGATTAGTGAAAAGTATACGTGGTGCTTATGGAGGATATATTTTGGCTGATGAACCAGCAAAAATAACTGCAGGTGACATTATCCGTGTGCTAGAAGGACCTATAAGTCCGGTTGAAGTACTAGAAGATGAGGAACCTGCAAAACGAGAATTATGGATACGAATTAGAGATGCAGTAAAAGAGGTATTAGATAATACAACCCTTGAGGATCTTGCGAGCTACAGTGATGGGGACCAAGAAGCTTATATGTTCTATATTTAATCATTGCTCAGGGCTAATGGTTATGAGCTCAGAGAATAAGGGATAAAATAGAGACATTATAATGGGTAAAAGGAGGGGTGTTTATTAATGGATAAAATTTATCTCGATCATGCCGCTACTTCACCAATGCACCCTGATGTAGTAGATAAAATGATACCTTATATGACAAAGATTTTTGGAAATCCGTCAAGTATCCATCATTTTGGGCGGCAAAGTAGACATGCTTTAGATGAAGCAAGACAATCAATTGCTGATGCTATTGGTGCAAAAGCTTCAGAAGTTATTTTCACAAGTGGTGGAACTGAGGCTGATAATCTCGGAATAATTGGAGTAGCTTTAGCAAATAGAGAAAAAGGCAATCATATCATTACAACTGCAATAGAGCACCATGCTGTACTCCATTCATGTAAATACCTAGAATCATTAGGATTTGAGATAACGTATTTACCAGTAAATGAAGAGGGGCATGTTTCATTAGATGAGTTTAAATCTTCATTAAGGCCAAATACAATTCTAGTATCCATCATGTTGGGAAACAATGAGGTAGGTTCAATACAGCCAATTAGTGAAATAGGAAGTTTAGTAGCAGAACATCAAGCCTATCTGCATACAGATGCTGTACAAGCCTTTGGTGTAGTACCCATTAACGTGAATGAACTTAAGATAGACCTCCTTTCAGTTTCAGGTCATAAAATTAATGGACCTAAAGGAACTGGATTCCTTTACATTAGAGAAGGTAGTAGGATGGTACCTAATCTTTATGGTGGGGAGCAAGAGAGAAAACGACGTGCAGGAACAGAAAACGTGCCAGGAATAGTAGGCTTATCGAATGCGGTGGTGCTTGCTGCTGAGAATTTCGAAAAGAAAAAACTTGAATATGTTGAGTTTAAATATAAATTTGTGGATGTACTTAAACAACAAGATATTGAATTCAGTGTAAACGGACAATTGGATGGTGGACTACCACATATATTAAATATTTATTTTCCTGGTACAAATGTGGAGTCAATGCTTGTAAATTTAGATATAGCAGGCATTTCAGCATCAAGTGGTTCAGCTTGTACTGCAGGCTCAATTGACCCTTCACATGTGTTGGTAGCCATGTACGGTAAAACATCTGAGCGTATAGCTTCCTCTATACGATTTAGTTTTGGTTACGGTAATACGATGGAACAGGTTGAAAGAGCGGCAGTTGAAACTGCACGGATTGTGAGAAGATTGACAAAGTAAACTAGGAAAAAAGTGCAAGACGATTGGATGTGAAAACGATGAATAAAGCACCAAAAGATACACGGGTTGTAATTGGAATGTCAGGTGGAGTAGATTCTTCCGTTGCTGCTTTACTACTAAAACAGCAGGGGTATGATGTGATAGGAATCTTCATGAAAAACTGGGATGATACGGACGAATTTGGTGTATGTACGGCTACTGAAGATTACAATGATGTTATCAGGGTTTGTAATCAAATTGGAATACCGTATTATGCTGTTAACTTTGAAAAGCAGTATTGGGAAAAAGTGTTCACCTACTTTTTGGATGAATATAAAGCAGGACGGACTCCAAATCCAGATGTAATGTGTAATAAAGAAATCAAGTTCAAAGCGTTTTTAGATCACGCTCTAACCCTAGGTGCTGATTATTTAGCTACAGGACATTATGCACGAGTAGAGTATCGTGATGGTGAGTATAAGATGCTCAGAGGAATAGATGAAAACAAAGACCAGACCTATTTTCTAAATCAGTTAGGACAAGATCAGTTATCTAAGGTACTCTTCCCAATTGGTAACATTGAAAAGTCAAAGGTTAGAGAAATTGCTCATGAGGCAAACCTTGCAACTGCCTCCAAAAAGGATAGTACTGGCATTTGTTTTATAGGAGAGCGTAATTTCAAGGACTTTTTAAGTAATTATTTACCTGCTCAACCTGGCACAATGGAAACCTTAAGTGGAGAAGTTAAAGGAAAACATGATGGTCTTATGTACTATACAATTGGTCAGCGTCATGGTTTAGGTATAGGTGGCAGTGGGGATCCTTGGTTCGTAGTTGGTAAGAATCTTGAGAAGAATATTCTTTATGTAGATCAAGGTTTCGATAATGAACTACTCTACTCGGATTCAATACTTGCAACAAATATTAGCTGGGTATCTGATAAGAAGCCAGACAAAGAAATAGTATGTACAGCTAAGTTCAGATATCGTCAACCTGATAACAAAGTTACAGTAAAAATAATTGATGATAATAATGTAAAGATAATTTTTGATAAACCAATTAGAGCTGTCACACCAGGGCAAGCAGTGGTATTTTATAATGGAGAAGAATGTCTTGGCGGCGGTACAATTGATGATGTGTTTAAAAACAATGAAAAACTCTGGTACGTATAACAAAACAAAACAAAACAAAACCTCAACTCAATCTGAGTTGAGGTTTTAATCTATGATATAATAAATTGGAAAATTTGATTGGAGTGTACGATATGACAGATAAAAATAAATTAGGTATTCAGTATATGCAGGAAGGAAAATACGAAGAAGCTGCAAAGAGCTTCTCTGAGGCGATTGAAGAGAATCCAAAGGATGCCCTTACATATATCAATTTTGGAAATTTATTATCTGCTGTTGGTGAATTTGACAGAGCATTAAAGTTTTTTGATAAAGCTTTAGAAATAAATCCAGAAGTTGCTACTGCTTATTATGGAGCTGGAACAATCCACTACAATGATGAAAATTACCCTGAAGCAAGAAAAATGTTTGAAACAGCCATGAGAAAAGGACTTGACACATCGGACACTTACTTTATGTTAGGGATGACCCTATTACAGATGGATCAGCCAAAACTTGCCCTTCCATATTTTCAACGTGCAGTTGAACTGAACGGAAGTGACATCGAGGCACGTTTTCAATATGGCCTTTCCTTAGCAGGACAAGCAATGATTGATGAGGCAATTGAACAGTTTTTAATGGTCATTGAAGCAGAACCAGAACACACTGATGCCTATTATAATTTAGGTGTAGCTTATGCAGGATACAAAAATGATGCTGAAAAATCGCTTGAGATGTTTGAAAAGGCATTATCGATTCAACCTGACCACCTATTAGCCGGTCATGGGAAAAAGTTAGTTGAGGAATCGTTAAAAGGTTAGGTAAAACATGATTAACAGGATTGGAGGGAAATATATGGCTCAACAAAACTCTCTTGACTTATTTCAAGAGCAACAGAAATTTATGAAAGGTACTCATTTGGTTACGATATTTCATAACGAGAAAAACTTATATTCTGTTGTCCGCATTCGATTACAAGAAACAAACTTAGAGTATTCAGAAAAGGAAGCCGTAGTAACTGGATATTTCCCTCGAATTCATGAAGATGAAACATACATATTTTTTGGAGAAATAAAAGAACATCCAAGATTTGGAACTCAATTCCATGTTGAGCATTTTCGGAAGGAACTTCCACAGTCTAAACAAGGAATCATCCAATATTTATCGGGTGACTTATTTAAAGGAATTGGTAAGAAAACAGCTGAAAACATTGTTGACACACTTGGGGAAAGCGCTATTTCTAAGATCCTAGAAAATCCAAGTGTACTAAGTGAAGTCCCTAAGCTTTCAAAAGATAAAGCAAAAGATATCTATGAATCCCTTAGGGAGCATCAAGGCTTAGAACAAATTATGATTAGTTTATCTCAATTTGGGTTCGGACCCCAAATTTCAATGAGAATATATCAGACATACAAGGATCAAACCCTAGAAATTATACAAAATAATCCATATAAAATGGTTGAAGATGTTGAAGGTATAGGGTTTGGCCGAGCTGATGAATTAGGACATCAAATTGGTATCTCAGGTGCACATCCAGATCGAATTCGAGCAGGTTGTTTGTATATTCTTGAACAAGATTCGATACAAGAGGGGCATGTTTATTTAACCCTTGATCAACTAGTAGAGAAAGTGAAAGAGTTACTTGAGCATAATAATAGAGAAAATTTAACTGAATTCGACATTTCTCGGGAAATAACTTGTTTGGCTGAGGAAGGGAAGCTTGTCATTGAGGAGCAAAGAGTATATGTTCCGTCATTATTTTTCTCAGAAAAAGGATTAGTAACCAATATCACCCGTTTACTCGAACAAACTGAATATAAGGACAGCTTCCCAGAAAGCGAATTTTTATTAGCTTTAGGAAAGCTTGAAGAAAGATTAAAAGTGGAGTACGCCCCCTCCCAAAAGGATGCCATTCAGACTGCCTTAATGTCCCCAATGCTATTGTTAACAGGTGGACCAGGGACAGGGAAAACAACCGTGATTAAAGGGATAGTCGAGTTATATAGTGAGTTACATGGCTGTTCACTTGACCCAAAGGATTATAATAATGAAAATCCATTTCCGGTGTTATTAGTGGCACCGACGGGTCGTGCTGCAAAACGTATGAGTGAGGCTACAGGTTTACCCGCAGTAACTATTCATCGTCTATTAGGGTGGAATGGAGTAGAAGGTTTTGTCCATGACGAAGACAATCCAATAGAAGGAAAGTTGTTAATCGTTGATGAAGTGTCTATGGTTGATGTTTGGCTTGCAAATCAATTATTTAAGTCTTTACCGTCATCTATCCAAGTGGTTCTTGTTGGCGATGAAGACCAGTTACCTTCAGTTGGACCAGGGCAAGTGCTTAAAGATTTACTTAGATCAAGTGTCATTCCAACAGTATTATTAACTGATATTTATAGGCAATCTCAGGGATCCTCGATAATTGATTTAGCTCATGATATTAAAAATGGTGGATTACCCCCTGATATTAGTACTCCAAAATCGGATCGGTCATTTATTAAATGCAATCAATCACAAATAATAGACGTAGTAAAAAAAGTTGCTCAAAATGCGAAAGAGAAGGGCTATACGTCCAGAGACATACAGGTACTAGCACCAATGTATCGCGGATCAGCAGGGATAGATCAACTAAATGTCATGCTTCAAGATCTTTTTAACCCAAAGACAGAACAGAAGCGTGAAATGCAATTTGGAGAAACAGTTTACCGAATCGGTGATAAAGTTCTCCAATTGGTCAATCAGCCAGAAAGTAATGTCTTTAATGGAGATATTGGAGAGATTGTTTCAATCTTTTATGCTAAAGAAAATACTGAAAAACAAGATATGGTAGTCATCTCTTTTGATGGGAATGAAGTTACCTATATTAAGCAGGATTTAACTCAAATTACCCATGCTTATTGTTGCTCTATTCATAAATCACAGGGAAGTGAGTTTCCAATTGTTATTCTTCCTGTAGTAAAAAGTTATTTTAGGATGCTAAGAAGAAATTTAATTTATACAGCGATAACCCGAAGTAAAAACTTTTTAATATTATGTGGTGAGGAAGATGCTCTTCGACAAAGTATTCGGAGAAATGATGACGGTCAACGACAAACCACGTTAACAGAGAAACTTCAACAGTTGCATTCAAACGTTGATCATACAATGAATAAAGCAATTGATACTTATGATGAAGATGAAGTTCCTTTTATGAAGGATGCATTTATCGGAATGGAAAACCTTTCACCGTATGACTTTATGGAGGAAAGTGAAAGATAAGTAATGTTCGGAAGGTGGCGATCTCTTTGCGGACATTATCTTTGCTAAAAGGTGTACCCGTTTATAATGAAAAGACGGGGAAAATTCTTGGCCAGGTAGTTGACCTTTGTATCAATAATTCAGGTCAAGTTGAATCACTATTATTAGATGGAAAAGGCCTGTTTCAACGTGATCGACTCATCCCATTAGAAGAGATATCATCATTTGGAAATGATGGTGTAATGGTATCATGTGAAATTGAAGCCTTACCAATGGTTCATACTAACAACGCGATTCACTTTTTGAACTCTCATCATGGTTTATTTCGAAAACCTGTGTTAACAGCCGAAGGAGAAAAGCTTGGCTTATTAGAAGACGTATATTTCCAAGAAGAATTGGGCACAATCATAGGGTATGAAATAACGGATGGCTTTTTTGCGGATATTACTGAGGGGAAAAAGGTTGTAAAGACCAATCAACCTATAACAGTAGGCAAAGATGTCATCGTCGTTGATGTAAAACCATGATGAGAGGTGTACACCATTGTTTAAGTGCCCAAACTGTAAATCTAAAGATATAGGAAAAATTGGTGTGAATCAATATTATTGTTGGACTTGCTTTATTGAGCTTTCGGTTTCTAAAGGACAAATTTTCACCCATCAAGTTGAAGAAGACGGCTCTCTGAGCTCACTTGATGACTTATTTGCTGAAGATGACAGAACATTAAGCATGTAATCTTAAGCTTGGGGGGAATATGTTATGAATAGAACAATGACATCACTAATTGCTTTAGGAATTGGAGCAGTTGCTTATAATTACGCACAGAAAAACAATATGATGAATAATAAAACAATGAAACAAATGCGTAAACGTTTAGCTAGAGCGATTTCTTAAAAATGTAGAGCCCCACTACTTCATAGTGGGGCTTTATTTACTTCACCTACGCCTATGAAAGGAGTATTTATAGTGAAGGACTTACGTATTAAGTGGTTACTTATTTTGGGAATCATCTTATTATTATTTCTAAGTGTATTTGTATTCTTAAAACTAGAACCGATATGGTTACCAGTTGTTCATGTTCTAAAAATTATCGTCATCCCATTTATCATCTCTGGATTTATTACGTATTTGCTTCATCCATTAGTAGAGAAAATTCATCATAGAGGTGTTCCTAGAGCTATAGCCATACTCTTCATTTATATATTCTTCTTTGGTGGTCTGGGCTTTGGTATTTACCGCGGAATCCCTTTAATTATTGCCCAATTACGAGAACTTATCGAAAATTTCCCTACTGTACTGGATACTTATCGTGTCTGGTTAAGTGATATCCATAATAAGGCATCCTATTTACCTGAGGGTTTACATTCTAGAATTGAAGAGGGGTTGTTGTCGTTAGAAGAAGGATTGGATTATGTATTAAATCGAATCATTGAATCGATAAAGACAATATTAAGTTCAATCCTCCTTTTGGCCATCATTCCATTCATTGTGTTTTATATGCTTAAAGATTATGACGAGATAAAAAAAGCAATTTGGTATGTTACTCCTAGGAGATTTAGAAAGTCAGGTCAACTATTTATTAAAGATGTTGATGAGTCTTTAGGAAATTATATAAGAGGACAGCTAATCGTTTGTTTAGCTATTGGAATCATTGCATCTATAGCTTTATGGCTCTTTGGAATGAAATATCCTCTACTCCTTGGGATAATTATAGGTTTAACGAATGTTATACCTTACTTTGGGCCGTTAATTGGGGCAATTCCTGCAGGTTTAATTGCTGCTACCATCTCTATTGAAATGGTTATAATCGTTGTTAGCATCATTTTTGTATTACAATTTATTGAGGGAAACCTTTTATCTCCACTTATAGTGGGAAAAAGTCTCCACATGCATCCACTCATGATAATGGCAGCTTTGTTAATTGGCGGAGAAGTAGGTGGAGTGATAGGTCTTATTATAGCAGTGCCACTTTTGGCCATTTTAAAGGTTATTATTATCCATGCAAAATCTCATTTTATGCATCGTTATAAAGAATCTTAAATGTGATGCAAATTGTCTATCTACAAAGATTGACAAATAAATTCTGCTTGTCTATAATCGAGAATAACTATTGATACCTATAAAATTGATGATCATAAAACGATGAAGGATCCAGTATGTTTCAGACCATCTTTTGTGTAATGAGCACAAGCTAGAGAGGAATTTCCACGGCTGAAAGAAATTCTAGGTGAAGGGAAACAGAAAGCTAATCCTGAGTGTAGGAAAAACCTACCGGTAAGCCCCGTTATCTTGGCTACTTAAGGTGATGAACATTTAGTTGTGTTCATAATCAGGGTGGTACCGCGAGATACTCTCGTCCCTGTTTGGGATAAGGGTATTTTTTTATGCTTTTTTTTAGGTGATTTATGACAATTTTAAGGTGATAAACTAACATATGGAGGTAAAAAAATGAAAAATTTAACTTCAGCACAAGTCCGCCAAATGTTCCTGGATTTCTTCAAAGAAAAAGGGCATTCTGTTGAACCGAGCGCACCATTAGTTCCACACGAAGATCCATCATTATTATGGATTAACAGTGGAGTTGCAACTCTAAAGAAATATTTTGATGGAAGGGTAATTCCTGCAAATCCACGTATCTGTAATGCCCAAAAATCAATTCGCACAAATGATATTGAGAATGTCGGAAAAACAGCACGTCATCATACATTTTTCGAGATGCTTGGTAATTTTTCAATTGGCGACTATTTTAAAGAAGAATCAATCATTTGGGCTTGGGAATTTTTAACAAGCGAAAAGTGGATTGGTTTTGAACCAGAGAAACTATCTGTTACTATACATCCAGAAGATAATGAAGCATTTGATATTTGGAGAGAGAAGATTGGCATTCCTGAAGATAGAATTATAAGATTAGAAGGAAACTTCTGGGACATTGGGGAGGGACCTAGTGGACCTAATACTGAAATATTCTATGATCGCGGTGAGTCCTATGGTAATGATACAAGTGATCCTGAACTTTATCCAGGAGGAGAAAATGAACGTTATTTAGAAGTTTGGAATTTAGTTTTCTCCCAATTTAATCATAATCCGGATGGTACATATACGCCACTTCCCAAGAAAAACATCGATACAGGAATGGGTCTTGAACGTATGGTTTCAGTTATTCAGGATGTACCTACAAACTTTGACACTGATTTATTTATACCAATCATTGAAGCAACTGAAAATGTTTCAGGAGAAAAATATCGCCAAGATAAAGTAAAAGATGTAGCTTTTAAAGTAATAGCTGATCATATACGAACGGTGACCTTTGCTGTAGGTGATGGAGCTCTTCCTTCTAATGAAGGTCGAGGGTATGTATTACGTCGATTACTTCGTCGTGCAGTTCGATATGCGAAGCAGATTAACATTAACCGTCCTTTCATGTACGAGCTTGTTCCAGTTGTTGGAGAAATCATGGTTGACTTTTACCCTGAAGTAAAAGCAAAAACAGAATTTATTCAAAAGGTTATAAAGAATGAAGAAGAACGATTCCATGAAACATTAAATGACGGACTAGCTATTCTTTCAAGTGTGATTAAAAAGGAAAAAGAAGCAGGAAAAGATACAATTCCTGGAGAAGATGTTTTCCGTTTATATGATACGTATGGCTTCCCGGTGGAATTAACTGAGGAATATGCAGAAGAAGAGCAGATGAAAATTGACCATGAAGGCTTTGAACGTGAAATGAATAGTCAGCGTGAAAGGGCGAGAGCAGCTAGACAAGATGTTGACTCAATGCAAGTTCAAAGTGGTGTATTAGGAGAAATTACAGTAAAAAGTGAATTCATTGGCTATGATTCATTCGAGTCAGAGTCAATTATTGAAGTGATTATAAAAAATGGAGAAGTCGTGAATAATGCATCATCAGGCGATGAAATACAAATCATTCTTGATAAAACTCCTTTCTACGCTGAAAGTGGAGGTCAAGTTGCTGATCATGGCGTACTAGAAAACAATCAAGTTCGAATGGTAGTAAAAGATGTTCAAAAAGCGCCAAATGGACAAAACCTACACAAAGTGGTGATTGAAACAGGTTCTTTAGAACAAGGTATGGCAGTTGCAGCTAAGATTAGTGTAGAGAAGAGAACAAATATTATTAAGAATCATACGGCTACTCATCTACTGCATCAAGCATTAAAGGATGTGCTTGGCGAGCATGTGAACCAAGCAGGATCACAGGTATCTCCTGACCGTCTACGCTTTGACTTTTCTCACTTTGGACAAATCAGTGAGGGTGAAATCGAAAGAATAGAAACAATAGTGAATGAAAAGATTTGGGCTAGTATCCCGGTTGAAATTGAGCACAAGTCATTATCTGAAGCAAAGGCAATGGGTGCAATGGCATTATTCGGTGAAAAGTACGGAGACGTTGTTCGTGTGGTTCAAGTAGGAGATTACAGCCTAGAGCTTTGTGGTGGTTGTCATGTGCCTAACACTTCAGTAATAGGATTATTTAAGATCGTTTCAGAATCAGGTATCGGTGCAGGAACTAGAAGGATTGAAGCATTGACAGGATCAGCAGCCTATCAAATCGTTAATGATCAAGTTAAAATGCTAAACGATGTTGCTCACCTTTTAAAGACAAAGTCAAAGGACTTACCAACTCGAGTGGAGTCATTGTTAAACGAATTGAAGACACTTCAAAGAGAGAATGAATCGCTGTCAGCTAAATTAGGGAATATTGAAGCAGGAAGCTTAGTAGATAAGGCTCAAAAAATAGACGATGTCACTGTTTTATATAGTAAAGTGAATGGTACAGATATGAATAACCTTCGTACAATGGTAGATGACTTGAAGCAAAAATTAGGTTCTGCGGTAATTGTACTAGGTAGTGTCAATGAAGGAAAAGTGAATATTACTGCAGGTGTAACAAAGGACTTAATTGAAAAAGGCTACCATGCTGGTAAGCTTATTAAAGAAGTCGCAACTCGCTGTGGCGGCGGCGGTGGGGGTCGTCCTGATATGGCGCAAGCAGGCGGGAAAAACCCAGAGCAGCTTGATAGTGCATTACAGTATGTTGAGGAATGGGTTAAGACTGTTTAAGAAGTTGTTCAAAAAGTCCGGGAAAAATAGCTGTCGAATTTCTTTGTCAGCTTGCTCCTCCGCTCCTCACGTATTAAAAGCATACGCTCGGTGCTTGGAGGCTGCACTTCCTTGAACTTCTCGGCTCTTTTTGTCCTCCTATTTGAACACTAGGTCTAAGTTTGGGTTTTTAAATTATCTTTAAGTAGTGTACAATGGTAATTAAGTGAAGATATACCAGATTTAAGCTTGAATCTGAAGTGAGGTGCAAGAAAATGAGCTCATTTGATAAAACGATGCAATTTAATTTTCCTGATGATTCAATGGAGACCAATGTAAACGAAGTATTGTTTACAGTGTATGAAGCATTACAGGAAAAAGGCTATAACCCAATTAATCAGATTGTAGGTTATTTATTGTCAGGAGATCCGGCTTACATTCCTCGTCATAAGGATGCTCGTAACATTATTCGAAAACTTGAACGTGACGAATTAATTGAGGAGTTAGTGAAATCATATTTAAAGAGTCACCGCGAGGGATAATTGATGCGTGTACTTGGCTTAGATGTGGGTTCAAAAACAATTGGTGTAGCTATTAGTGATGAGATGGGATGGACAGCACAAGGAATCGAAACAATTCAAATTAATGAGGAAAGACAAATTTTTGGATTGGACAGGCTTAAAGAAATTGTTGAAGAGTATCAAGTAGATTCCTTTGTAATCGGGTTTCCCAAAAATATGAATGGTACGATTGGACCTAGAGGAGAAGCGAGTCAGGCTTTTGCGCAAATGTTAACCGATCACTTCGGGCTTCCAACAATTCTTTGGGACGAGCGCTTATCTACTATGGCAGCTGAAAAGTTATTAATTTCAGCCGATGTGAGTAGGAAAAAAAGAAAGAAAGTCATTGATAAAATGGCTGCAGTTATGATTTTACAAGGCTACTTAGATAGTAAGAATTAGCTTTTGTAATAATATTTTAAATTCATTAGCAAAATTTTAGATGAGGTGAAAGAAATGACACATGATGATAACCAAATTACAGTAATTGATGAAAACGGAAATGAGCAACTTTGTGAAGTACTATTTACTTTTGATTCCGAAGAGTTCGGTAAATCATATGTATTATATTACCCAATAGGTGCAGACGAAAATGACGATGAAGAAATTGAAATTCACGCTTCAAGCTTCAACGGTCAATCAGACAGCGAAGAAGGCGAACTTCAACCAGTCGAAACAGAAGAAGAGTGGGACATGATTGAAGAAATGCTAAACACATTTCTTGCTGAAGAAGAAGAATAAGATAAAAAAGCTTTTCCAGATACATGGAAAAGCTTTTTTTATTTTACTCATTATATAAAATATTTCTTTATAAAAGTCAAAGAGTGGATTGGAGCGAAAGGCACTTGACTCCTGAGGGAAGTAGAGGAAAGGTCGAGACCCCGCAGACGGAACGTCGAGGAGGCTCGACTTCCTCCCCGATGGGAATTCGCTCTTGAAAAAGCCGGCAGTTGGGCTTTTTCATAATTCCCCGCGGAAAGCAAGTGCCTGTAGCGCAAAGGAACGGTCAATGTTCAGATTCAAAAAACAACAATCTTTTAGAAATAAACCTTAATTTTTATAGAATTTGACGAAAGTTGATTAAATATGTAGTATAATATTTCGAGTGAGAGGAGGCTTTTTTTAGCATGTCTGAAATGAATTCAAATGAAAATAAACTAACAAATAAATTACTAGAAAAACAAAGTGAAGCAAAAATTGTAAGAAGAATCGTCCTTATTATATTTATAATCACCCTACTAATCCTTTCAGGAATAGTTGGAGGAGGCTATTTATATATTAAGTCAGCATTACAACCAGTTAACCCTGATAGCACAAAACAGGTAGATGTGTCGATTCCGATCGGATCTTCTCCAACGAAAATTGCTAATATACTTGAGGAAAATGGCATCGTAAAAAATGCAAAAATCTTTCGATATTATACTAAATTCAAAAACGAGTCAGGTTTCCAAGCAGGTGAGTACAGTTTAACACCTTCCATGACTTTCGAAGAGATTATCGCGAGCTTAAAAACGGGTAAAATCATAGAAGAAGTAAAGTTCACGTTAACTATTCCTGAAGGTAAACAATTAGTTCAAATCGCGAAAATTATCGGTGAAAAAACAAACCAAGGCGAAGAAGAAGTATTTAATAGATTAAATGATGAAAAGTTCATTGCAGAACTCATGAAGCTATATCCGAGTGTTCTAACAAATGAGATACTCCATGAGGATATTTTATATCCATTAGAAGGATATTTGTTCCCTGCAACATATCCATTTTATAAGGAAAACCCAACGATTGAAGATGTCGTGAAAACAATGCTAGATAAGACTGAAGATATTCTTATTAAATACCAAGGTCTTGCAGATGAGAAGGATATGTCTCCTCATCAGCTTCTAACTATGGCTTCACTTATTGAAGAAGAAGCAACAGCACAAACGGATCGTCAAAAAATTGCAAGTGTTTTTTATAACCGTATCAATATTGATATGCCGCTACAAACTGATCCAACGGTTATCTATGCACTAGGTGAACATGTAGATCGAGTATTGTATGATCATTTAGAAGTCGATTCACCATATAACACCTATAAAGTACGAGGTCTGCCACCTGGACCAATTGCAAATGCTGGTGAAATGTCAATAGAGGCAGCACTTAATCCTTCAGAAACAGACTATTTATACTTCCTTGCAACTTCAACTGGTGAAGTTATTTTTACTAGAACATTAAATGAACATAACCGCGAAAAAGCTAAACATATTGGAAATTAGAATGTCGTGTGTAAGGGAACGAAATGAAAGATTAGCGTTCCCTTTGTTCTTGTGGTAAAATATATCGAGTTAAAGAGAATTAAAACTTGTATTATAGAAATTGGCACTATGCCAATTTCTTTATTTTGGTTATCAACCTATGAATTAGTATCGAGGAACGATATTCGAAATGGAGGAACTAGCTTTGCTTTCAGTTGAAATTACAGCCTATTTAGAGTCGCTCATTCCGAGTAGAGACAACATAATCCAAGAGATAGAAGCATACGCACAAGAAAATAATGTGCCGATTATGGAGTTGGTTGGAATCGAGGCTATGCTACAGATTTTACGGTTAATTCAACCGGCCTCAATCCTTGAGATTGGAACAGCGATAGGCTATTCTGCAATACGTATGGCAAAAGCTCTTCCGGAAGCGAACATCGTTTCAATCGAACGGGATGAAATCCGATATACCAAGGCGTTAGAATATATTGAAATGACAAATACTAGTTCTCAAATAAAGGTTCATTTAGGCGATGCGCTAGAGCTAGTAGATCGACCAGAAAGCCTAGGAACATCGTTTGATGTCATTTTTATTGATGCGGCTAAGGGCCAGTATCAGCGTTTTTTCAACGGTTATGAAAACCTATTGTCACCAAATGGTGTAATAATAACTGATAATGTTTTATTTAAAGGACTCGTTGCCGCAGAAGATGTTGATGTAAAACGTACCCGTAGCTTAGTCAATAAAATTAGGACATACAATGAATGGCTGATGAGTAATCCAAAGTATATAACTACCATATTGCCAATAGGTGACGGTATTGCGATAAGTAAAAAAAGAGGTGTTTAATTTATGAACAAACCAGAATTATTACTAACTCCAACTAGGGTTTCAGATATAGTACCGTTAATTGATGCAGGAGCTGATGCATTTGTTATTGGTGAGCAAAAGTTTGGTCTACGCCTAGCAGGTGAATTTTCAAGGGAAGAAGTTAAAGAAGTTGTAACACTTGCCCACGAAAGCGGTAAAAAGGTATATGTGGCTATGAACGCACTATTCCATAATGAGAAGGTAGAAGAGTTAGGAGAATATTTAACTTTTCTTCAATCAGTAAACGTAGATGCTGTTGTATTTGGAGACCCTGCGGTTTTAATGGCTGCACGGGAATATGCACCTGATATGAAGCTGCATTGGAATACTGAAACAACTGCTACCAATTGGTATACCTGTAACTACTGGGGACGCAAAGGTGCAAAAAGGGCTGTTCTTGCTAGAGAACTTAATATGGACTCAATCGTTGAAATAAAAGAAAATGCTGAGGTAGAAATTGAGGTTCAGGTCCATGGTATGACTTGTATGTTCCAGTCCAAGCGAAATCTGATTGGGAATTATTTTGAATACCAAGGAAAAGAACTAGCAGTTGAAGAGAATAAGCTTGAAAACACCATGTTCTTATTCGATAAAGAGCGTGATAATAAATATCCGATTTTTGAAGATCAAAATGGTACTCATATCATGAGTCCTAATGATATCTGTATCATAGATGAATTAGCGGAAATGGTTGATGCAGGTATAGATAGTTTTAAAATAGATGGTATCTTAAAATCTTCTGAGTATTTAGTAGAAGTTACACAAAAATATCGTGAAGCAATAGATCTTTGTGTTAAAAATAGAGAAGAGTATGAAGACAAAAAGGACAGTTATTTAGAAGAAATAGAACAGATTCAACCCAAAAACCGACCGTTAGATACTGGATTTTTCTTCAAGGAAACGGTCTATTAAAACCAAGAGTTTTAAAAAAGGAGGATAACTGCTATGACTACAATTAAATCTGATTCAATATCGGAAATCATAAATGGTAAGCGTGTCATTGTTAAAAAGCCGGAACTATTAGCTCCAGCTGGAAACCTTGAGAAATTAAAAATAGCAGTCCATTATGGTGCAGATGCTGTATTTATCGGTGGACAAGAATATGGTTTACGATCTAATGCCGATAATTTTTCACAAGAAGAGATGGCTGAAGGTGTTGAATTCGCAAAGAAATATGGGGCAAGAATTTATGTAACTACTAATATTTTTGCTCATAATGAAAATATGGATGGATTAGATGAGTACCTTAAAGGTTTAGAAAATGCTGGAGTAGCGGGAATTATTGTTGCAGATCCACTTATTATAGAAACATGTAAAAGAGTGGCGCCAAAGTTAGAAATACACTTAAGTACTCAGCAATCACTTTCCAACTGGAAGGCTGTACAATTCTGGAAAGAAGAAGGTCTTGAAAGAGTTGTGTTAGCTCGTGAAACAAGTGCTGAAGAAATACGTGAAATGAAGGAAAAAGTGGATATTGAAATTGAAACATTTATTCATGGAGCAATGTGTATTGCGTATTCAGGTCGTTGTACGTTAAGTAACCATATGACTGCAAGGGACTCCAATCGTGGTGGCTGCTGTCAATCGTGCAGGTGGGATTATGACTTATTCAGCTTGGAGAATAACGACCAAGAAGTCGCTCTATTCACTGAAGAAGATCCAGCTTTCGCAATGAGCCCAAAAGATTTAAACTTAATTCAATCTATCCCAAAAATGATTGAACTAGGTATAGATAGTTTGAAAATTGAAGGCCGAATGAAGTCAATTCATTATGTTGCTACAGTGGTAAGTGTATATCGCAAAGTAATTGATGCTTATTGCGCAGACCCTGAAAATTTTGAAATTAAAAAAGAATGGCTTGAAGAGCTTGATAAATGTGCAAATCGTGAAGCAGCATCAGCATTTTTTGAAGGAGTTCCAGGGTATAAAGAACAGATGTATGGAAATCATAGCAAAAAGACTACCTATGATTTTGCTGGACTTGTATTAGATTATAATGAGGAAACAGGCATAGTTACTTTACAGCAACGAAACTACTTTAAACCTGGTGACGTAGTAGAATTCTTTGGACCTGAAATCGACAACTTTACACAACTTGTAGAAAAGATTTGGGATGAAGAGGGACAAGAACTTGATGTGGCGCGTCATCCGCTACAAATTGTTAAATTTAAAGTAGACAAGCCATTATTCCCTAACAACATGATGCGAAAGGGGCTTTAAAAAGAATGGGGAAAAAGCCAATAGTAATTGGCATTGCTGGAGGCTCCGGCTCTGGTAAAACCAGTGTTACTAAATCAATTTATGAGCATTTTAAGGGACACTCAATTCTGGTAATAGAGCAGGATTCTTACTATAAGGATCAAAGTCATTTACAGTATGAGGAACGACTGGATACGAATTATGATCATCCTCTTGCCTTTGATAATGACTTGCTAATTAATCATATTCTTGACCTATTAAGTTATAATCAGATCGACAAACCGGTTTATAATTATACCCTGCATACCCGAGCGGATGAGGTCATTGCAGTTGAACCTAAAGATGTAATTATTCTAGAAGGAATTTTGGTACTAGAAGACGAACGACTACGACAACTAATGGATATAAAACTATTTGTTGATACTGATGCAGACATTCGAATTATTCGAAGAATGCTTCGTGATATAAAAGAAAGAGGCAGAACCATTGATTCTGTAATAGATCAGTACGTTACAGTAGTGAGACCAATGCATAATCAATTTATTGAACCAACAAAAAGGTATGCTGATTTAATCATACCTGAAGGTGGTCAAAACCATGTTGCGATTGATTTAATGGTAACAAAAATTCAAACAATTCTTGAACAAAAAGAGATTTTGTAATAACATAGCATAGATAAAGAGTAGAAAATATGGAAGAGCTACTTATCAAGCTCTTCCCTTTTAAAAGAACTCAAGATGGACGAGAGAGTAAGCCTAATACATAATGCTTGGTGCAAGGCATATATAAAAAGTTGACCTCTGTTCCAAGGATGTTCGAAAAGTGAAGGAGTGAAGGGACATGGCAGTAGAAAAAGTTTTTCCTATGACAGAAGAAGGTAAACAAAAGCTAGAACAAGAACTTGAACATTTAAAATCAGTTAAACGTAAAGAAGTAGTTGAACGTATTAAAATAGCAAGAAGCTTTGGAGACCTTAGTGAAAACTCTGAGTACGACTCGGCTAAGGAAGAACAGGCATTTGTTGAGGGGCGTATTACGACTCTTGAGAATATGATTCGCAATGCAAAGATCATTGTTGAGGATGCTGGAACAAATGCGGTTTCTTTAGGGAAATCCGTTACATTTGTAGAGTTACCTGACGGTGATGAGGAAACGTATACAATCGTTGGTAGTGCTGAAGCAGATCCATTTGAAGGGAAAATTTCAAATGATTCACCTATTGCTAGGAGCCTAATGGGTAAACAAGTTGGCGACCAAGTTAATGTACAAACTCCTGGAGGAGAAATGCAAGTAAAGATTGTTTCAATTAAATAAAATAACATATTAGAGTTTAAAAAACACCACACCTCGTCGAAACTGTTGACGAGGTGTTTATTTATGGTCATAAAAAAAAGAGGGCTATCAATTATCTTTTTAATTTTATTTTGTTTAATTGGATTAGTCGCAAGACTGGTGCAAATTCAATTAACACATACGGAATCTTTTTCAAGCAATAGAGTCAACTTAATTGAAGAAAGTGTTGTTCAAAGAACCCAAGAGATGGTAATAGACCAGGGACGCGGGAGATTTGTTGACCGTAATAATCTTGCCTTAACACATGAGTACCATCCAACCTTAGTTCTTTTTCCTTTCTTAAAAAATATTGAGTGGCCAGTTTCAGAATTAGCGAAAGCTGTAGGAGTTCAGGAAAGGACTATAGAACAATCACTGAAGGATGCGAAGGAACCATTTGTATTTTCAATAAATGGTAAGCCATTTGAACTTACTCAAACTCAAATGAGTGAAATAAACCGATTAAAAATACCAGGTGTGTTTGCAATTAATCGGCAGTATGAACTAGATACAAAAATTGCTGAACACTTAATAGGTCTAGTTCGAGAAAATGAGGAACTACTTTACAAAAGATATCCGGATAAAACCTACCTTTCAAAGAGGACTATGCTCGGAATAACTGGACTACAAGCCACCTTTGATGAATTTTTATTACCCGAAGGTGAAGCAAAGTTACTCTATCATGTATCTGGTGATGGTTCTCCTTTATTTGGGATTGATGTAAAATACTCAGCACCTGCAAACCCTTTTTATCCAGTCGCAATTAAAACAACGATTGATAGAGAGATTCAGCAATTAGCTGAGAGTATTATAGACAATCATACGATTGAAAAAGGTGGCTTAATTTTATTAGATATAGAAACGAATGATATCCTAGCAATGGTTAGTAAACCGAGTATTAACTTTCAGAACCCTTTTGGAGATGATGGGGCCGAGAATCAAATGTTGATGTCTCAGTTTCCAGGCTCTGTATTTAAGACTGTTATTGCGGCGGCGGCTATTGAAAAAAATGTAAACTTGAATAATCGTATATTTGACTGTGACCTTAATTTATATGGAGATGGACCATCACAATACGATCATGGCCCATTAAATTTCAAAGATAGTTTTGCAAAAAGCTGTAATTATACCTTTGCTGAACTTTCAAATGAGATTATTAAGGAAGATTCAAACTTTATCGAAGAGTATGCACAGAAGCTAGGTTTACTCGGACCAGTCGGATGGCATGGTGACGTATTTAGGTATAATGATTTTATCCAAATGCCAAAAGAATACCCCGGTAGAATTTGGTCAGATTCCCGAGATAAAAGTTCTGTGAAGGCTGTTGCGCAAACAGCAATAGGACAAAAAGATGTAAGAGTAACTCCTTTAGCTATTGCTAATATGATGGCAACAATTGCACGTGGTGGCGAGAAGATGCAAGTTAGATCGGTGAGCGATGTACTCTATAAAAATGGCACTACTTTATTTTCCTTTCCAGAGTATAAGCTAGATGGGGATTCCATATCACCCTATACTGCAATGAGACTTCAAGAGTTATTAAGAACCGTAGTGCAAAGTGGTACTGGAATTAGGTTTAACTCTTTACCATATGAAGTAGCGGGTAAATCAGGAACTGCAGAAACAGGGAAGGTTTCAAGTGAGGGTAATAAAAACTTAGTTAATAAATGGTTTGCTGGTTATTTTCCTTTTAATAAACCTAAGTATGCTCTTGTTGTTGTGGACTTAGATAGAAAAGATGGGAACTCAGTTACCAATAGTGTATTTTATGATGTAGTAAAAGGACTTTATGAACTTGATAATAAAGACCAATCTAATTTTTAGTACGAAGGTAGTATTATTCTTGTTTTCCACAAGGTATAAATATATCTTCATCTAATGGATAACTAATGTTAAAATAGGGAAATAGAAATGTTCATGGGAGGCTTGTACATATGGGATACGACTGGGAGAAACTATATGAAGGTCCACGGTTCGAAAAAAGAGCAAAGAGAAGAAAGATAAATAGAATTCTTAATACTTTAATTGGTGTTGTAGTAATATTAATCATTATTTTTGGGGGTAAGTTACTATTTGGTTCAGGTAACTCAACTGAAACAACTGCACCTAAAGTGTCTAATAATACAGATGTAGCTGCAGCGGATGAAAAGGAAGATAAGAAAGAAACGGAGCAGTCAACAGATGCTTCACAAGAAAGCTCGGAGACTGATGAAGATAATGAAAAAACTGAAGAGACAACGACTAATAATGAAAAAGTAGAACCAGAGTCAAATGAGAGAGCTACAATAACAGATGGTGATTCTGAGTCTAATATCATTCGATCAATCGAAAACCCTGCTTGGAAACCTATTGGTACGAATCAGGTTGAGCCACAAACAAATGTATATGATAAAGGTACTGAAAATCGTAATGAAATTGAGATTGCAGCAAGCTATGCAACAGGATTGGATCTAGCAAATTTGACAGTTTGGTGGCTGACAAATAATGGACCTGATAAAGCGAAAGTAACCATTGCATCTAAAGACGGTAGCCAAAATTACAAGGTTTACATGGATTGGGTAAGTGGAGAAGGCTGGAAACCAGTCTTAGTAGAAGAACTTAAAGAAAACGACAGTCCAATTTTCCAACAAAACAATGCTTCTGAAGAAGAAGCAGAGAATGAAGACGAATCAGATGACGAATAATAAGGGACTATCTTAGAATAGAAAAAGGAAGTAGGGAAAAGCAAAATTGTTTTTCTCACTTCCTTTTATGTTTTTTCTTATGTTGATTTTTAACAAGAAAAGATGATATATTATATGGAATTTATATTCTGTTTGATGCTATTTAAATATAAAGTTAATAGTTGATTGGAGGGGAAGGCACTTGACTCCTGCGGGAAGTAGAGGAAAGGTCGAGACCCCGCAGACGGAACGTCGAGGAGGCTCGACTTCCTCCCCGCGGAAAGCAAGTGCCTGGACCGGAAATCAACGGACGTTATTACTGCTAAATCCAAAATAATAATCATTAAGAATTCATCATTTTGGATAGCCACCTTTTATTATTTTTTTGCCTTAAAATGAACGACAGCTGTAAAGTACCTTCTTCCATCTTCATCAACATACATTTGATGTGATACATGATGAACCTCTAAAAGAATAGCCTTATTATGTTCTATTTTCTCATTAATGTTTTTTTCTAAAGTCACAAGATCATAGCTTTCAAAAAACTCCACTTTATCCTGTATAAAATCTAACCTAAACTCCATCTAGCACAGCCCTTTCCTACACATTTTTCTGCAATTAGTGTAGCACAAAACCCAACATCATACGAAAGAATTAATTAATTGATAAACTTTAAGATTTATGCTAAGTTAAGAACAGTTCTAATTTTAATTCATACTATACTTATAGGAATTATATAGATAATATCATGGGAGAGTGTACAAAAATGGGTAGAGAGTTTAACGAACTATTTGAAATATGGGCAGATTCGTATGATATGACGGTAACAGGTCATGATGAAGAGTATAAGGCGGTCTTTCAAAACTATGATGACATATTAAAACTTGTAGCTGAAAAATCAGTAGGTAATGTGCTTGAGTTTGGTGTAGGTACCGGTAACCTAACAAAAACTCTTTTAGAAAAGGGGCATCTTGTTTTTGGTATTGAGCCCTCAGCTTCGATGAGAGAAATTGCCATCGCTAAACTAGGGAGTGAAGTATCAATAGCAGACGGTGACTTTATTCAGTTTAAGATGCCTAATGCAAAAATTGATACTATAGTAAGTTCTTATGCCTTCCATCACCTTACAGATGATGAAAAAGCGAATGCGCTTGCAATTTATAGCAAGTTTCTACAAAAAGGTGGTAAAATAGTGTTTGCAGATACTATTTTTGAAGATGAAATGGCGTACAAGAAAATGATTGAAGACGCGAAAGAAAAAGGCTATTCCAACCTAGCAAATGACTTACAATCCGAATATTACACGACAAAAGAAGTTTTAAGCGACATTCTGAAAGAGAATGGGTTTACTGTAAATTATATTAGATGTAATGATTTTGTATTGGTAATGGAGGCCATAAAAATTTAATCAATAAAGGTGGATTCTAACAATGAAAGTTGCAATTATTGGAGCAATGGAAGAAGAAGTAACGATACTAAGAGAAACAATCGAAAATCGAGAAGATACTACAATTGCAGGTTGTGAATTTACAACTGGAACAATACATGGTCAAGAAGTCATCTTATTGAAGTCTGGTATAGGTAAAGTAAATGCTGCGATGTCTACAACGTTACTTTTACAAAATTTCAACCCGACTTATGTTATAAATACTGGCTCAGCTGGAGGTTATCTAGAATCTTTAAATGTAGGTGATATTGTTATCTCATCAGAAGTTCGTCACCATGATGTAGATGTTACTGCCTTTAATTATGAGTATGGGCAAGTCCCAGGTCTACCAGCAGCTTTTTCTGCTGATCAAAAGCTTGTAGATATAGCTGAGAAATGTGCAAGTACTATAGAGAATGTACAAGTCGTCAAAGGGCTAATTGCTACGGGAGATTCGTTTATGAACGACCCTGAACGAGTAGAATTTGTTCGAACAAAATTCACTGAACTTTATGCTGTTGAAATGGAAGCAGCAGCAATTGCTCAGGTATGCTTTCAATTTGGCACACCATTTGTTATTACAAGAGCACTATCGGATATAGCAGGAAAAGAATCAAATGTATCGTTTGAAAACTTTTTAGAAACGGCAGCAGTAAATTCTTCTACTATTGTAATTAAAATTGTTGAGGAACTTAACAAATCCGTAAGCATGTAAGGAAGAGTGGAAAAAATGCAGATTTATCGTGGTGTACATGAGTTAATAGGGAATACCCCAATTATTGAACTAACTAAGTTTACATTACCTTCAGGAGTAAGGCTGTTCGCAAAATTAGAATATATGAATCCTGGGGGCAGTATTAAAGATCGTCTTGGTGTTGAACTTATCCGTGAGGCTCTTGAAACTGGTAAAGTCCAAGAAGGTGGAACAATTATTGAACCAACTGCTGGAAATACCGGTATTGGTTTAGCACTTGCTGCCCTGGATAAAAATTTAAAGGTTGTTGTTTGTGTCCCAGAAAAGTTCAGCATTGAAAAGCAGGATTTAATGAAAGCTTTAGGCGCTACCATTGTTCACACACCTACCGAGGCAGGTATGAAGGGTGCAATTGAGAAAGCCAAGCAACTATTAGATGAAATACCTAACTCGTATTGTCCGCAGCAGTTCGGGAATCCTGCAAATCCGGAGACTTATTATAAAACATTAGGTCCAGAAATGTGGAATCAACTAGATGCACAAATTGATATCTTTGTTGCTGGTGCTGGCACTGGTGGAACTTTTATGGGTACATCTAGGTACTTAAAAGAGAAAAACCAACATATCAAGACAGTCATCGTCGAACCAGAAGGGTCAATACTTAATGGTGGTGAGTCTGGCCCCCATAAGACCGAAGGCATAGGAATGGAATTCTTACCCGGTTATATGGATGATGCCTATTTTGACAGTATTCATACAGTAACCGATGAGGATGCATTTAGGAGAGTCAAGGAGCTTGCTATAAAAGAAGGCCTTCTAGTTGGAAGCTCTTCGGGGGCTGCTTTACATGCTGCGTTAATTGAGGCTGGCAATGCAAAATCTGGTCAAAATATTGTTACCATTTTTGCAGATAGTAGTGAGCGCTATTTAAGTAAGAAGATATATGAAGGGGGAATATAGAATGAGAAGAAAGACAAAAATGATTCATGGTGGAATCGTTGGTGATGAACTGACTGGAGCGGTATCTACACCGATTTATCAAGTTAGTACGTATCGTCAGGAAGCCGTAGGTAAATTTAAAGGATATGAATATTCTAGAACAGGCAATCCAACACGTCATGCCTTAGAGGAATTAATCAAAGATCTTGAAGAAGGAACCTCCGGCTTCGCATTTGGTTCAGGAATGGCAGCAATTACTGCAGTAATGATGCTATTTGATAGTGGTGATCATGTAATCTTAACAGACGATGTCTATGGTGGTACGTACCGAGTGATGACAAAGGTTCTAAATCGCCTTGGAATTGACTCTACATTTGTTGACACAAGCAATCTGGAAACAATTGAGCAGGCAATTCGTGAAAATACTAGAGCAATCTACATTGAAACTCCTACAAATCCATTACTGAAAATCACAGATATAGAGGGCGCAGCAAAAATTGCGAAAAAGCATAATCTATTAACAATTGTAGACAACACCTTTAGCACACCTTACTGGCAAACTCCAATTACACTTGGGGCAGATATAGTTCTTCATAGTGCCACAAAATATATCGGTGGACATAGTGATGTTGTAGCTGGTTTAGTTGTTGTAAATTCAAAAGAACTAGCTGCAGACTTACATTTTGTTCAAAACTCCACGGGTGGAGTACTTGGACCTCAAGATTCTTGGTTATTAATCCGTGGTATTCGTACCCTAGGAATTCGTATGGAGGAGACGGAGCACAACACTGTTAGAATTGTTGAATTTCTATCAAATCATAAAGCCGTTAAAAAAGTCTACTATCCAGGACTTTCAAATCATCCGAACCATGATATTGCGAAAAAGCAAGGAGGCGGATTTGGAGGAATGGTTTCCTTTGATGTAGGCAGTGAAGAAAATGCTGATAAATTATTAGCTAGTGTAAAATATTTCACTCTTGCAGAAAGCTTAGGAGCTGTTGAAAGTTTAATCTCAGTTCCTGCAAGAATGACACATGCCTCAATTCCAGCAGAACGTCGTGCTGAGTTAGGAATTACGGATGGACTCATTCGAATTTCAGTAGGACTTGAGGATGCTGAAGACTTAATTGAAGACTTGGCTCACGCACTTTCTAGCATTTAAAAACGATTGCTCGACCCTTCCTAAATAGTGAAGGGTCTTAGTTTTTTGGTTTTATTTACATGAATACGAATCTACTAGCCTATGATATAGTTTTAATAGCTATAAAGAAACGAGGTGCAGTAGTGGATAAAAACAAAGTAAAGGTAATTCAAGGGAAGGTAACAGATTATACGCAGTTTGGCTTTATCTTACTGGCAGTTAGTGTGTTTCTTTACATTGGTATATTGATCCCATCTGAAGGAGTTCACTCTTTGCAGACAAATCTATTAATGGGTGCTACCGTATTATTTCTAATTCTTTCATTCTACTTTTTTCGAAAAGTAATTAAATATAAGCAAATGTTAAATTCAGAAGAGCAACAGTAGATCCTTTCCTAATTAAATTAGGGAAGGATTTTTTTGTTTTATACACTCTACTGTTGATTTCTGCTGCAGGCACTCGCTTTCCGCGGGTGGTCCGTGAGCCTCCTCGTCGCTTTGCGCCTGCGGGGTCTCACATTGACACACTTCTCCCGCAGGAGTCTCGTGCCTGCAGCAGAAATCAACATAGTGAGTAAACTAACATAAGTTGAAACACAGCCAATAATATAAATTTTACCTTTTTTTAGTAAAAGGGGTTTACATTGGTAATTGTTTTGGATATAATTACCTCTGTAATAATAATTCATTGAAGGAGGTCGAGTAACGTGATTAATAAAGCTGGTATGAAAAAAGGTTCTAAAATTGCATATGTAACAATCTATTCGACCGCCATGGTAATGAATTAATTGCACTTATTTATTTAATTTGCATTCATGCCACAGTGACGAATAGTGTCTCTGTGGCTTTTTTATGCCTATTTATGCCACAGTACATTATACAACTGTGGCTTTTTTGTGCCCAAATTTAAAGGAGGTGATATATATGACACTAAATCTATTTTTTCTAACGATTTCTGTAAATAAGAGAAAAAGAACAATTGAAGAAATTCAGCACGAACAAAATGTGCAAAAAATGTATGATGAAATGAAAGACCGCCAAATCACAATGTTTTATACAAATTAATTAAAATTTATTTTTAAAAAACGAGAGGAGAATCAGGATGATTATAATTACTACGATTGAAACCAACAATAAAAAATTTATACCGAACTTCTATAAAAGAGAGGAAACAGTAGATTATGACATTTCATTTATTCTTTTTAACAATTACTTTGGAGAAACGTGCTCCTAAAACGGTTGATCGTGAAGCTTTTATGCGAGAAATTGAAGGGAAAAGAACAAACCCATCAGCCCAAGATGATTTCAATTTAGGTTTATATTCATATTTAGAAAGGTGGTAAAGAGTATGTATTATAAAGTAAATATTATTCTTAATTGGCTATTTGTGGAGAAAGATTCCACCTAACAACATGATAGGAGGATTATCAGATGTTATCGTTACATGTATTACTATTAACCATAATTTTTGAGAAAAAAGAAACTAAGTCTAAAAAGGCTTAATAATGTATAACAAAGCGCCTGAGAAATCAGGCGCTTTGCTTTTGACCTGTTCTTCACAAAGTTGACAATTTATAGTAACAGAACGTTCAAAGTCGCCTACCATTTTTACTGTAAAAAAGTGATAAATTATAAGTAAGAAAAGTATTACTTAGGTAATCATGGAGGTGGCAAACATGTTCTCAATCGTAATGGGGCTTGTTATAACTGTATCTATCGCACTTATTATCGGAACAGAAATTAGTGCAGAGGCTTAAAATACTAACATTAAAAAACACAGTGAATCTTCACTGTGTTTTTGTTTCCTCTTAAATTCTTCGCTTCTCTTTTTCTGCTCTATAAAACTCATGAAACATCTTCATTAATGCACGTTTTTCTATTCTTGATACATAGCTCCTAGATATCCCTAATTCCTTAGCGATTTCTCTTTGTGTTTTTTCTTTTTTCAAATCAAGCCCAAATCTTCCCACAATGACTTCCTTTTCCCTACCGTCTAGAATATCGATATACTCCTTAATCTTTTCAAGTTCCATATTAAGTTGAATTGTTTCGATAACATCTTCTGCTTCGGATTTGAGAACATCAATTAAGCTAATCTCATTTCCCTCTTTATCCTGGCCAATTGGATCATGTAAAGATACATCTTTCTTTGTTTTTTTCAATGCTCGCAGATGCATTAAGATCTCATTTTCTATACACCTCGCAGCATAGGTGGCTAGTTTAGTCCCTTTACCTTCAGAGTAACTTTCTATGGCCTTAATTAAGCCAATTGTACCGATTGAAATGAGATCTTCTGTATCTTCCCCAGTGTTTTCAAACTTTTTTACAATATGGGCGACTAATCTGAGGTTATGCTCAATTAGTAAGTTACGAGCGTGTTCGTCACCCTCTGCCATTAAACGTAAGTATTTTTTTTCATCAGAACTTGATAGGGGTTGTGGAAAGGCATTGTTTTTTACATAGGAGACTAAAAATAGTAATTCCTTAATGAAATATCCGAGCGTAGTTAATAATGCTGACATTCCTTCACCTCCACATTAGTAAAAAACTTGCTTTTTTAGTACGGGAAAGAATAGGCAAATACCTATTAATTCATTCTTATGTACGAGGAAGCTTGTTTGTGTCTGTACCTATAAAAAAATGAATAACATTTCGTTTTTGTATTTCTTAATTTATTTGTCAAATTGTTCATAGTCCGTTCCTTTCCGCTGCAGGCACTTGCTTTCCGCGGGGAATTATGAAAAAGCCCAACTGTCGGCTTTTTCAAGAGCGAATTCCCATCGGGGAGGAAGTCAAGCCTCCTCGACGTTCCGTCTGCGGGGTCTCGACCTTTCCTCTATCTCCCGCAGGAGTCAAGTGCCTTCCGCTTCAATCCACTCTTAATTACTATATAAGTTGATTCAGGATACGGACCATTTTTTTCATTAAAACTGTGTATTCGCCCTTACGTTGTACAGATTGTTGAATAGGTTATTTATATAGGGGAAATATCATTATTTCTAAAGTTGAAGGAGGCTTTTAACATGCCATACGGATATTATCCATACGGAGGGTATGGTTATCCAGCTTATGGTCCAACTGGCTATGGATATGGTGGTCGTGGATATGGCTTTGGATTGATTGTAGTACTCCTAATACTATTACTCGTATTAGGCGGAGGCTACTATTACTATAATTATTACGGAAAGTAGTTCTTTAACAGTCAGCTTACAAACAATCTGTTTGTCAGCTGACTATTTTTAAGATGATTAAATTGTAGAAATATTTTAAAATTACCTTTATAATAATATTTAGGTTATCTAAATAATTTTGTATTACATACCATGCTTAACCATGAGAGGAGAAAAACAATGACTACTGCTACATACCAACAAACATGGGATTTAGACGTATTTTTTGAAGGAGGAAGCAATTCCCCACAATTTGCTGCTCATCTTGAGGAATTACAAACTGAATTAGAAAGCTTTTCTAATTTAGTACAAGACTTTGCTGTTCCAACCAATGCGAATGATAAAGAAGCGTTATCATCTATAATCTCTGCTTTCGTAGTGGTTGGAAGTAAGCTTCGTCAAGCTGGGGCATTTGTCGGCTGCCTTCAAGCACAGGACACCACTGATAAAAAAGCAAATTCACTTCGTGGTAAAGTTACACAAGTTAGTGCAGCCTTTCAAACCGTATTAACTACATTTGACCAAAAACTTGTTTCAATCGATCAACCTGTTTTTGAAGCGTTATTAAGCGAAGAGCCATTTCAAGAAATTTCGTATGTATTAAATGAGCGCAGAAATCGTGCGAAAGAAAAATTATCAACTGAACAAGAAGCATTAATCAATAGCCTTGGAATTGATGGCTATCATGCTTGGGGTCAATTTTATGATACGATTGTAGGTAATCTTAAGATTCCATTTGAAGAAAATGGTGAAGTTAAGGAATTATCTGCGGGTCAAGCTCATAATAAGTTTTCTAATAAAGACCGAAATGTACGAAAAACTGTATTTGAAAGCTGGGAAAAAGCATGGGGCGAACAATCTGATTATTTTGCTGCTTCTTTAAACCATTTAGCTGGATTCCGTTTAAATGTATATAAGCAAAGAAACTGGGACGAAGTATTAAAAGAGCCATTAGATATTAATAGAATGTCTCAACAAACATTGGATACAATGTGGAAAGTAATCTCAGACAATAAAGCTCCGTTTGTTGAATATTTAAATCGTAAAGCTAAAATTCTAGGACTTGAGAAATTAAGCTGGTTTGACCTAGATGCGCCAATTAGTAAAACGGAAAGTTCAGTTACGTATCAAGAGGGTGCAGAATTTATCCTAGAGCAATTTAGTCATTTTGGACCTGAACTTACAGAGTTTACGAAGAAAGCTTTTGAAGACCGTTGGATTGAAGCAGAAGATCGTGTTGGGAAAAGACCAGGTGGATTCTGCACAAGTTTCCCAGAAAGTGACCAATCTCGTATCTTTATGACTTTCTCAGGAACACCATCAAATGTATCAACTCTAGCTCATGAGTTGGGTCATGCATTCCATCAACATGCGATGAAAGGCGTACACACATTAAATCGTAGCTATGCAATGAACGTGGCTGAAACTGCCTCAACTTTTGCAGAAATGATTGTTGCTGATGCATCTGTTAAAAATGCAAAGAGTGAAGATGAAAGACTTGCTCTACTAGAAGATAAGATTCAACGAAGTGTAGCATTCTATATGAACATACACGCTCGTTTTATCTTTGAAACTTCGTTCTATGAAGAACGCAAACAAGGAATTGTAAGTTCTGAACGTCTAAATGAATTAATGGAAAATGCACAAAGAACAGCTTATTGTGATGCACTAGATCAATATCACCCATCATTCTGGGCTTCAAAAATGCATTTCTATATCACAGGCGTTCCTTTCTATAACTTCCCGTATACGTTTGGCTACCTATTCTCACTAGGTATCTATGCTAAAGCACTTGAAGAAGGTACAGATTACGAAGAAAAATACATTGCACTATTAAAAGACACTGCTAGCATGACAGTCGAAGACCTAGCCCAAAAACACCTAGGAGTAGACCTAACCCAACCAGAATTCTGGGACAAAGCAGTCAAACTATCAATAAAAGACGTAGAAGAATTCTTATCACTCACAAACTAATTACGGAAAGCACTTATCTTAAGTTGATAAGTGCTTTTTTTATATGGCTAATTAAAGTCAATGTTAATTTTAACACTATGTTGATTTCAGCCGAAGGCACAAGACTCCTGCGGGAGCAGCGCGTCAAAGTGAGACCCCGCAGGAGCAACGCGACGAGGAGGCTCACGGACCGTCCGCGGAAAGCGAGTGCCTTCGGCTAAAATCAACAAGTAAGTGTGAAACCTACATATATAAAAAGGGGTATCAATTATACAGCCAATGAAATAATAATAGTAGACATCCAAGCTAAGTGTTATAATAGCACTCGTGGAAAAGTATACCTATCTGATTCAAGCCCTGTAGGAGGAAGATTCATTGCTTACATATGTTTATCGTTTCCTAATCGAATTAACAAATAACCGTTTCGTCTCCAATGCTCTAAAAAAGTTTGCTCAATCAAAATACAGTTCGTTTATCATACCTTCATTTGCATCCACCTATAAAATTAACCAAGATGAAATGGAAGGCACGTTGGATAACTATAATACCTTACATAGCTTTTTTATTCGAAAGCTTAAAGAAGGAAACAGACCAGTAGACCAATCATTAGACTCCATAGTAAGTCCGGTTGATGCTGTATTTGAAAAACATGGACTAATCACTGAAAAAAATATAATTGAAGTGAAAGCTAAACCCTATTCCGCTCGCGAGATGTTAGGAGATGACAACGCACTGCAAAAGTACATTGGTGGTACATTTGTCCTTCTCTATTTAAGTCCAAGTCACTACCATAGAATTCATAGCCCAACAACAGGAGTAATAACGAATCAATGGACTCTTGGTACCAAATCCTATCCGGTCAACAAACTAGGGTTAAAGTACGGAAAAGACCCTCTATCGAAAAATTATCGAACGATCACTGAGGTAAAGCAACCGGGTGGCCAGCATATGGCGATTGTAAAAGTGGGTGCGATGTTTGTAAATAGTATTGAAACAACTCATAAAAATGAGGCATTATCAAAAGGTGAAGAAATTGCGTATTTTACATTTGGATCAACAGTTGTTTTATTATTTGAAAAGAACAGTTTTCAGCCTTTAGCTACTCTAAAAGAGGGAACAGAAGTCAAAGTAGGAGAAAAGATTGGAACTATAAAAGAGCAATAAAAAAGAGCCAGTAAGTGGCTCTTTAAGATGATACTCTAATTCTATGTGATAAAGATCTACGTTTAATTTCTGTCTCAATCAAAAGGATGAAATCACTGCTCAGTCTTAATTCTCTTGCTTTAAAATATGATTCGATTAACAATTCATCAGATAATTTTCTCATAATGGCCTGCCACTTTTGGCAAGTCACCTCCTAAAATAATTATTGATATTAAAGGGGTAAATAAGTTCTAAAATCTATATAATGTAAATACAATAGTAGGTTATGTCATGCTTGTACCCTTACTCTATCATGAATAAACGTATAGAACAATCGTTCTGTTATCCACAGAAAAAAGTGGATAACCTGTTGATATGTTGTTGGTAAATCTTAGAAAACTATAATTATCAATATGGAAAATGTGTATAAGTTTATCCACAAGTGTTGAAACGGAAGGACTTTTGTCGAAAAATTTTTGTATTTTGTTAAAAATTCTTCTATTTTAGCCGAATATTGTCATATTTTTTGAAAGATATGAGTATTTTCGATATGATGTAATGCAGAATTACTAATAAAAAGACGAGGGTGTGTAACACAAGTGTTAAAACTATTTCTACCGGATGAACATGTGAAGAGTGTATTTGAAATATCACCTAAAAGCTTAGTGGAGCGTGGCATAAAAGGAATTATTACAGACTTAGATAACACATTAGTAGAGTGGGATCGTCCGAATGCTACGCCTAAGCTTATAAATTGGTTTAAAGAAATGAAAGATGAGGGAATCATGGTAACAATTGTTTCAAATAATAATGAGCAAAGGGTAAAGGACTTTTCTGATCCCCTAGAGATTCCCTTTATATTTGAAGCTAGAAAACCACTAATTCGTGCTTTTAAAAGGGCACAGATAAATATGAAACTAAAACCTGAAGAATTAGTTGTAATCGGTGACCAACTACTTACTGATGTTTTAGGAGGTAACCGAACTGGACTACACACAATATTAGTTGTACCTGTGGCACAAACAGATGGTTTTTTTACGAGAATAAATCGCAGAGTAGAACGCAGATTGCTGTCGTGGATGAAGCGTAAAGGTATGTTATATTGGGAGGAATAAAATTGGAATTACAGGATTATTCTTGTGTTGGATGTGGAATTAACATTCAAACTGAAGATAAAGAAGGAATTGGTTATGCACCTAAATCGGCATTAGAGAAAGATCAAATTATTTGTCAAAGGTGTTTTCGGTTAAAGCATTATAATGAAATTCAAGATGTACCATTAAATGATGATGACTTTTTAAAAATATTAAATGGTCTTGGTAATACTGATTCATTAATTGTGAAAATAGTTGATATATTTGACTTTAATGGTAGTTGGTTGCCTGGGTTACATCGATTTGTAGGTAAAAATAATATTATTCTCGTAGGGAATAAAGTAGATCTATTACCAAAATCAGTGAAACACAATAAGCTGATCAACTGGATGAAGCAATCCTCAAAGGAACTAGGTTTAAATCCTGTGGATGTGTATTTAGTTAGTGCTGCAAAAGGACAAGGGATTACAGAAATTGCAGAAGCAATTGAGCGCCATAGAAATGGAAAAGATGTGTATGTTGTTGGTTGTACGAATGTTGGGAAATCAACATTTATTAACCGTATCATTAAACAGTTTAGTGGTGAAGATGACGTTATTACAACCTCTCACTTCCCTGGCACAACTTTAGATTTGATTGAAATTCCCCTTGATAATGGGGCTGCATTAATAGATACACCAGGCATTATTAATCACCATCAAATGGCACATTATGTAGGGAAACAAGACTTAAAAACGATTACTCCCAAAAAAGAAATTAAGCCAAAGGTATTTCAGCTAAATGAAGGACAAAGTCTCTTTTTCGGTGGGTTGGCACGATTTGATTTTGTAAGCGGTGGAAGACAGTCATTTGTTTGCCATTTATCAAATGAATTAACCATACATCGTACAAAGCTTGAGAAGGCGGATGAATTATATGAGAACCATGTGGGTGAGCTATTAAGTCCTCCTAGAAAAGATGAACTTGAAGGTTTCCCGAAGTTGGTAGCACATGAATTCATGATTAAGGAAGCGAAAACAGATATCGTTTTTTCTGGCTTAGGATGGGTAACTGTGAATGAGCCGAACGTTAAAATTATTGCTCATGTTCCTAAGGGTGTAGGTGTAGTTATTCGAAAATCATTAATATAGATAATTAGTAGTAGGTGGGGAAAATGTCAAAGCTATACGGTTTACTTGGGTGCCCTGTCAGCCATTCGATGTCACCGGCAATGCATAATGATTTATTTTTACATTATAAATTGAATTATTATTATCATGCATTTCATGTGGAAAATGAGGATTTAGAAATGGCTGTAAATGGTCTAAGAGCATTAGGAGTCAGTGGATTTAATGTTACCATACCTCATAAAATAGCAATAATTAAGTATTTAGATGGAATTGACGGTGTTGCAGCTAATATTGGAGCTGTTAATACAGTTGTAAATATCGATGGGAAACTTAAAGGCTATAATACAGATGGAGATGGATTTATAAAATCATTAGAATCATGTGTAGATGGTCTTTTACAAAACAAAAAGATCCTTATTATTGGTGCTGGTGGTGCTGCTAGGGCCATTTTGTTCTCACTAGAGGCTATTGACGTCCATGCTATAGATGTGTGTAATCGAACACTTTCTAGTGCATTACAATTAATTGCTGAGTGCTCTTATAAACTAAGTGGTTCTGGTATTTCCATTATAGATGCTGAAAATCGTCTAAATGAGTATGATATAATCATAAACACTACTTCTGTTGGAATGTACCCTAACTTAGAAGAAATTCCTATTTCATTAACTAATTTATCACCGAGTACGATTGTTAGTGATATAATCTATAATCCCCTTGAAACAAAGTTATTATTGGAGGCAAAACGAAAAGGATCGATAACGCTAAATGGAATTGGTATGTTTGTGAATCAAGGAGCATTGGCATTTGAAAAGTGGACAGGCATCTTTCCCGATACAAGGCGGATGGAAGAGCTTGTTATTAACAAACTAGGAGGACATGCAGAATGTTAACAGGTAAGCAAAAAAGATTTTTACGCTCTAAAGCACACCATCTGGACCCAATCTTTCAGGTCGGGAAGGGTGGGGTCAATGAGAATATGATTAAGCAAATTGACGACGTCCTTGAGGCACGAGAGCTTATTAAAGTAAGTGTGTTACAGAATTGTGAGGAAGATAAAAACTCAGTTGCCGAATCTTTGAGCAAGGGTGCAAAAGCTGAGTTAGTTCAGATTATCGGAAATACAATTGTATTATATAAGGAATCTAGAGAGAATAAGCAGCTAGTTTTACCTAGGTAATAAGTAAATGGGGGGAAATGGATGAAACGCATTGGAATCCTGGGAGGCACATTTGACCCACCCCATAATGGGCATTTATTGATGGCAAATGAAGTTCTATTTAACTTAGGTCTTGAAGAAATATGGTTCATGCCTACTAATATACCTCCACATAAAAAATATGAGCAACATATTACAAATGAGGATAGGCTTAAGTTGCTATCATTAGCAATATCGGATCATCCTCATTTTATGTTACAAAGGATTGAATTAGACCGCGAAGGTCCATCCTATACATATGACACGATGAAGATACTGAAAGAAAGGTATCCTGATAATAACTATTATTTTATTATTGGTGGGGATATGGTTGAATATTTACCTCATTGGTACAGGATTAATGATTTAGTGGAGATTGTTCAATTTGTTGGTGTTAAACGACCAGGATTTGCGGTTAACTCAAATTATAATGTGATTGAGGTGACTGTTCCACAATTTGAAGTGTCCTCCTCAGAAATTAGGAGTAGAATTGTGAAAGGTCAAACGACGAGGTATTTACTGCCAGAAAAAGTAGAACAATATATTGAGGAGAAAAATTTGTATGGAACGAAAAGAGGCTCTTGAAATTGTTCGAAAGCAGCTTACTGAACATAGATACACTCATACGATTGGAGTTATGGAAACAGCAATAGCTCTAGCAAAACGATACGGTGTAGACGAAAAAAAAGCTGAAATATCAGCCATTTTTCATGACTATGCAAAATTTCGACCTAAGGACGAAATGAGAAATATCATATCTGAACAAAAAATGGAAAAAGACTTATTAGACTTTAATAGTGAGCTTTGGCATGCTCCAGTTGGTGCTTATCTTGTAAAGACTGAGGTAGGTATAGAAGACGAAGAGATATTAAATGCGATAAAGTTTCATACTTCAGGCCGAGTAAACATGGCGCCATTAGAAAAAGTGATTTACCTAGCCGATTATATAGAGCCAGGGCGTCACTTTCCGGGTATAGATGAAGTACGAGAGTTGGCTAAAATAAGTTTAAATAAAGCACTAATTCAATCTTTAATAAACTCAATTCAGTTTCTGATGAAAAAAAACCAAGCCATTTATCCAGATACATTTTTAACATATAATGCACTGGTTAATGAAGAAAAGGGAGGCTATCTCTAAATGACAGAAAGAGAAATCTTATCGATTGCAGTTAAAGCAGCTGATGATAAAAGGGCAGAAGATATACTTGCACTAAATATGAAAGGGTTATCCTTAGTAGCAGATTATTTCCTGATTTGCCACGGTAACTCTGAAAAACAAGTACAAGCAATCGCACGAGAGATAAAGGAAAAGGCACTAGAAAGTGGTCTTAATGTAAAGCGTTTAGAAGGTTTTGAAGAGGCAAGATGGATCCTTATTGATTTAGGTGATGTAGTTGCACATGTATTCCATAAAGAAGAAAGAGGCTATTATAAGCTCGAAAAATTATGGGGCGATGCACCAAGCGAAAATATTGAAAAAGAGCTTAGTCAATGAGTTATCAGCAATTCGCTTACCTTTACGATGAACTAATGAAGGATATTGATTATAATCAATGGATATCCTTCGTAAAGGAAAGTCTACCAGGAGAGTTCACCTCAAAATCGAAGCTTCGTGTACTAGATCTTGCATGTGGAACAGGAGAATTGTCTGTTCGCCTTGCAGATGAGGGATATGAGGTAACTGGGGTGGACCTTTCAGAGGAAATGCTAGCAGTCGCTCATGAGAAAGCTATGGAAAAAGGGAAGAAGATTACCTTTTATCAACAGAATATGATGGAACTAGAAGGATACGAAAAATTCGATGTTATTCTATGTTTTTGTGACTCCTTAAACTATTTAGGCTCAAGTGATGACGTGAAAAAGACTTTTCAGAGTGTATTTAATCAGTTAGAGGATGGAGGGTTATTTCTTTTTGATGTTCACTCTATCTATAAGATGAATCATATCTTTGCTGATCAGACTTTTGTGAGTAATGCTGATGACATTAGCTTTATTTGGAACTGTTATCAAGGTGAGTTTGAAAATAGTGTTGAACATGATCTATCATTCTTTGTGAAAAAAGAAAATGGTAATGAATATGTTAGGTATGATGAAGTTCATTATCAACGAACGTTTGAACTATCTGACTACCAAAAATGGTTAGAAGCAGCAGGATTCACGCTTATTAACATTTCATCGGATTTTCAACACACCATCGCTGAGCAACCTGAGCGAGTTTTCTTTTCACTAAAAAAATAAACCAGAAAAACCTTTTTGTGGTTTTTCTGGCTTTTACGATTTTTTCAAAGAGGATTTATCTCCTCTTTGGAGAAATAATTATATAGTCCGATTTGTAGAATTAAATTGCTTTGAAACTTCATCAATATCTTCGTAATACTTGGCATGTGTACTTTGAAAAAGATGCTCAAACATTTCTCCAAGCTCAGCTTCTAAGACCTTTATACCTTCACCTGTTACTCCACCTTTTACACAAACCTTTTCTTGTAATGTTTGTAAAGTGAATATTTCCTTTTCGATTAGCTTACCCATCCCAACAATCATACCACTAGCAAGAGTGATTGCTTGTTCTTCTGAGATCTTCGTTTCCTTTACAGCTGCATCCACAAACCTTCTTAATAAATAGCTGAAAAATGCAGGACCACAACTAACAATGTCAGAAGCTACCCTTGTAATGGAATCCTCTATATGAACAGTTTCCGAAATATGCTTAAAAAGTGTTTCGATATAGTTTCGGGTTCCTTCATTACAACTTTCACCGAAAGTAATTAGAGAGACACCAGCTAAAGCTCGATTTGTTATGCTAGGAATAACTCTAGCTACTTGGCAGTCTACGACCGATTCAAGTTGACTTACTGCAACAGGGCTTGTAATGGAAACGATGCACTTTGTTTTAGGTAGGTCTTTATTTAATTTCTCTAAAAGGGGGTGAATTTCTAATGGTTTTACACAAATAAAGATAAGGTCTGAAGCTGCTACTACATCCTCGCTTGTTTCTACAACCTTAATATCCGGATAACTTTCACCTATTTTTCTAGCCTTTGAAAGCGTACGATTAGTAATGGTTAGGTTAGAAGGCGGAACAGCGATTGATTCAATGAAAGCATCTATTAAAATTTTCCCCATGTTTCCTGTTCCTATAATCCCAATGTTCACGTTTCGTCCCCTCCTTCACAAACATGTTCTCTCATAAACGATATGTATGTAAAAACACTTTTATGATTGTTGTTTTATTTTTATTACTTAGTAAAAAGGAGTTAGTTAGATGAAAGAAATTATAATTAAATACAAGTATTTTATGATTATAGGGTTAGGTTTATTAGTGGTTAGTTCACTTTACTATTTTACTCCGCCTAGTAACGATAGTAGTAACGAATTAATAATGAATGAAGCCTTACTAAGGAAAGGTGAATTAGCTTCAAGGAATGAAGCAGTTGACCCACCTGTAGAAAAAATAGAGTTGTCTACGGTATATGTCGATGTAAAGGGGGCTGTTGTTAGACCTGGAGTGTATGAATTAAAAAATGGTAGTCGAGTCAAGGATGCTTTAGAACTGGCTGGAGGGGTGAATCCTGAGGCGGAGGTTAACAATGTAAATCTCGCTGAACTGCTCGTTGATGAAATGGTTATCTATGTACCTAAAGTAGGGGAAGAGATTAATGAACCAAATGAGACACTAACTGGATCTTCAAAAAAGAATGACGATCTGATCTCAATAAATAAAGCAACAATAGAAGAGCTACAAACCTTACCTGGAATCGGACCATCTAAGGCAGCTGCAATTATTGAATACCGAGAACAGAATGGCGGCTTTGCAACTATTGATGAGATTCTATCAATAACTGGGATAGGCCCTAAAACCTTAGAAAAATTTCGAGACAAAATTACCTTAAAATAAAAATTGCAAGGTACAACATTTTTCGATAGACTTTTTAATAAGCTCGCAAAGGGGGAAGATATTAATGGAAAGAATATCATGGGACCAATACTTTATGGCACAAAGCCATTTACTTGCAATGAGAAGTACTTGTACTCGTTTGACTGTAGGTGCGACCATTGTTAGAGACAAGCGAATCATTGCGGGGGGATATAATGGTTCAATTACTGGAAGCACCCACTGTATCGATGAAGGTTGTTATGTTATTGACAATCATTGTGTCCGAACAATACATGCAGAAGTTAATGCACTACTACAGTGTGCAAAATTTGGAGTACCAACAACCGGTGCAGAAATTTATGTGACTCATTTCCCTTGTCTACAATGTTGCAAAGCCATTATTCAGAGTGGGATAAAGGTAGTTTATTATGCAAAAGATTACAAAAACCATCCATATGCAATTGAATTATTCAACCAAGCAGGTGTTAAGGTAGAACAAGTAGAGCTTAAAGAAATGGTGATTGAAATACATTCTAAGGAAAAGCAGCAATACGTTGGTGAGCTTTTACAGTTGCTGCATGATAGTGACCTTGATAAAAAGCAAGTTGCCGAGTTAGAAGCAACAGGTAAGAAGTTATTCGCTCCCCCGAATCTATGAAGAGACTTTCTGGCAACTATCTTTTTATAGCGATCGCAGCTATTTTCGGTATTATACTCGCCCATTTGTCTTATCATCCTCTTGTAGGTTTATCCATATTACTTTATTTTGTATATTTGCATTCAAGAGGTCCGAAAATAGTTGTAATTGCTGCCAGTGTTTGTATTGTTTTCTTCACCATTTATTTTGAACTTTATGACGAGTATAATTCAACTAAGTTGACTGGCTCAGAAACTAATTTAACCTTCAAAATTGCAACTGCACCCGACCTGAATGGTAGAACCTTATCCACGGTGGCAAAGATAGGGAATGAACGTGTTAATTTAAGGTACACAATTCAAACAAAAAATGAAAAAAATGAACTAACTTCCTTAAAAGTAGGAATGATTTGTAGATTTGAAGGTCAGTTATTACTACCAAACAAGGCAAGAAATTTTAATTCATTTGACTACAAGAAATATCTTTACTACAAAAAAATTCACTGGATATTCAGCCCCACTTCACTCTCTCTTCAAAATTGTACCCAGCAGGCACCTACTCCTTATGAAAGACTTTTGTTAATTAGAGAACAAGGAATTAACTACATTGAGAAACACTTTCCTAAAGATACCATCGGAATTGCACAAGCCTTAATTTACGGAGAAAGAGGGTATATCGATGATGAGGTAATTACGTCTTACCAGTCATTGGGGTTGGTTCACTTATTGGCTATATCTGGTTTGCATGTGGGCTTACTCACAGGTGCTATTTTCTACATTGTTATTAGAATGGGGTTTACAAGAGAATCGGTCACACATACTTTATTATGTTTGCTTCCAATCTATACAATCGTTGCTGGAGCTGCTCCATCTGTTATTAGAGCCGCGCTCATGCTAATGATTTTGCTTAGCTGTATAAGATGGAAAAAGATTTATCCTATAGATTCCATAGGAATAGCGTGTTTTTTTATGGTATTAATCAATCCATATCTTGTTTTTGAAGTTGGTTTTCAATTATCCTTCATTGTTAGCTTGGGGCTAATTTTATCTTCAAAGACCATTATTCTTAGAGCAAGCAATCCCCTTATCCAAACTCTTACAGTGACAGTAATTGCCCAGCTCTTTTCTTTTCCAATTATTATTTTTTATTTTTATGAGGTTTCACTTCTCAGTATCCCTTATAACCTCCTATTTGTTCCCGTCTACTCAGTGATAATCCTGCCGCTATCGATTTTATCCTTACTTCTACATATATTGTACGAGCCAATCGGCCATTCCTTTATGTTTCTGCTAAAAATGATCCTAAACATTTTAAACAAATTTGCATTATATGGAGCCGAGGTTAATTTACTATCATTAACTGTAGGTAAGCCACATATATTCTTTTTGGTGGGTTATTTTATATTGATAATAACTATTTTCAAAATGTGGGAACGGTCAAATCGAAAACTAATCGTTGTCTCTATTATCTTAATCGTTACCCTAAGTGTAGTAGATTTGAATGAAAAGCTGCTTAACCCCTACGGTAAAATTACGTATATAGATATTGGACAAGGAGATAGTATTCTAATTGAACTACCCTTTAATAAGGGTACTTATTTAATTGATACTGGTCCCAAAACACTGCACTTTGAGACTGAAGAATGGAAAAAAAAACGCAGGACGTTTGATACAGGAAAAGATATTCTACTCCCCTATTTAAAATCGGTTGGGATTAGAAAGATAGACAAACTAATTATTACACACGGTGACTTAGATCATATTGGTAATGCAGAACTGCTTATTCAAGAAATACCCGTGGAGGAGTTAATTTTTGGAGCTGGGCCTATTGAAAAAGAATTTGAGCAGCAATTAGTCAAGAAAGCTTATGAAATGGGTATACCGATATCAGAGGTTGCAACAGGAGACTTTTGGAAAAGCGGTGACTATACTTTTTATGTGTTAGCTCCGTATGGTGATGAACAAACATCAAATGACCGTTCAATCGTTATTTATTCAGAAATGGGAGGGCTTAAATGGCTATTTACAGGAGATTTAGGGAAAGTTGGAGAGAATAAGCTTATTGCTACCTTCCGCTCACTTCCAGTTGATGTGCTCAAAGTCGGACATCACGGTAGCAATTCATCAACCAGTGAGGAGTTCTTAGAGCATATTAAACCTAAAATATCAATTATTTCAGCAGGTGTGAACAATAGGTATAATCATCCAAATATTGATGTGTTGAATCGGTTGCTAGAAAAGGAAAGTATAATTCTAAGAACTGATCAACACGGAGCGATTCAATATAAATTTAGAGGCAGGAGCGGAACCTTTAGGTGGGTTCTTCCATACAATAAAACTATACTTAAACCAAACTGAAAAAGAGACTGCAGTTGCAGTCTCTGGTAGTGACAGTATGTACCTGTCGACTTAAGAACCGATAAGCTTAATTGCTGTTGCGATAATGAATAATGTTGCGAAAAATCCAAAAGAAACAATAAACCCAATACCTGAATCAATTAAGTCATTACGTTTACTTTGAACTTCTTTTTCGAATTGGTTCACTTTGTACCCCTCCTATTTCACCATATAGTATACGTTAAAATAATAAAAAAATCTACATCCTCTTTATTTGATTTCCTTACCTGACAACACTTGACACAAATAGTTCAATTTTTTAAGGAGAAGATAAAAACAAGATATTCTCGTTAACTTCTAAGTAACCTAGGGCTTGGATGTTAGCGTTCAACATAGATATAGGGGATTGTCATAATGGCAAATCCCCTTACTTATTTTTTAGAATGCTTGATAAAACATATTTTTCCCATTACGATAAGAGTAACTATATGTTAGGAAGTTGTATGGGAGAGCGATTATGACTGAAGTAATAAGGAAAAAAATAAAAAATAAGCAAATCAGTTCAATGTATTTATTTTATGGAACTGAAACGTTTTTAATAAACGAATTGAAAGAAATGCTAACAAGTGAATTATTGGAAGAACATGAAAAAGATTTCAACTATGCCATCTATGACTTAGAAGAAACCCCAATTGAAGTAGCGTTAGAAGATGCCGAAACCTTACCCTTTATGGGAGAAAAAAGAATGATTGTGTTAAAAAAACCCTACTTTTTAACTGCTGAAAAGGGCAAAGAAAAAGTTGAACATTCTCTTGAAAGATTAGAAAAATATATACTTCAACCTGCACCATATTCAGTTATTGTTTTTATAGCACCTTATGAAAAACTTGATGAGCGGAAAAAGATAACAAAGTTACTAAAACAACATGCAGAGGTTTTAGAGGTTAATGCATTAGAGGAAAAAGATCTAATAAAATGGATTGGTAACCGAGCAGCAATGTTTCAAGTTACATTTGAAGACCATGCTGCAAAACTACTCATGCAATTGACAGGCCCGAATTTAATGCTAATTTCAAAAGAAATAGATAAACTTTCTTTGTATGTAGGCCCAGAGGGTGATATTACACAAGAAACAGTGAACCTCCTCGTGGCAAGGACGCTTGAACAAAATATATTTGAATTGATAGATAAAGCAGTACATAGGAAATTAGAAGAGGCATTTCGGATTTTTTATGATTTACTAAAAAATAATGAGGAACCTATTAAAATTCTTTCTTTGTTGGCAACTCAATTCCGGATGATTTATCAGGTTAAAGAGTTGGTACGACAGGGTTATGGTCAGCAGCAAATTGCTGGCATGCTTAAAGTTCATCCTTATAGAGTGAAGTTAGCAGCAGGACAATCAAACCTTTTTAGCAATGAACATCTCATGGGTTTGGTTAATCATTTGGCAGAAATGGATTACGAAATAAAAAATGGAAAAATAGACAAGAAACTTGCAGTTGAATTATTCCTCATGAAATTAAACAATTAAAAAAGCGGCATTGCCGCTTTTTTTGTTTTGTAAAAAATAAAAGGTATCCGTTCAAGAGACCTCAAACAAATACCTTAAAGTAATTAAGCAGTAACTTCATTCAATTTTTTTGCTAAGCGTGATTTTTGGCGGCTAGCAACGTTTTTATGAATAAGTCCTTTACGAGCTGCTTTATCAAGTTTTTTAGCTGCTTCTAAGTAAGCTGCTTTTGCATTTTCAGCATCGTTGTTAGTAACAGTTGCTTCGAAGCTCTTAACAGCAGTACGCATTGCAGATTTGATTGTAGCGTTGTGAGCGCGACGCTCTTCACTAGTTTTTGCACGTTTAATCGCAGATTTAATGTTTGCCATGTACTTTCACCTCCTAGACGTATCGAGGTTATATGATCTCGATCTTTCAGTTACAATCATACTCATTTTTAGGGTCAAAATTCCACAAAGAAATTCTGATTGAACAAATGATATTCTATCAAACCATAGTAAAGATTGCAATACAATTCTTAGGATTTGACTTTTCACCTATTCATGAATGAATGACACTGCAAAAGGTAATGATAATAAATAAGTGGATAATAATAGGGAAAATATGCATGTTATATCAAAACTTACCATCAAACTATCATTTGTTTTTATTTAGGAGGTAATGGAAGTGGGAGAATCATTAGATCTTAGTATGTATTCGGTTCGTACCGATTTGGCAGTAGAAGCTCGTGAAATGGCGGTTGAAGAAAGAAACAAATCTAAAGAAGCTTCTAAACAAACCGTTTCTACAGATATTGAGGGTGTAATCATCAAAGAACGAGAAGATAATGGCATTAAAATTTCCTCTGTAGAAATAACTGAAGATGGCGCAAAATCAATAGGTAAGAAAAAAGGTAACTACTTAACTTTAGAGGTACAGGGTATTCGTCAACAGGATACAGAGTTACAAGAGAAAGTTCAAAAGGTCTTTGCCAAAGAGTTTAGTCAGTTTATGAAAAACTTATCTATTAAAGAAGACGCAAGTTGTCTTGTTGTGGGATTAGGTAACTGGAATGTAACACCGGATGCGCTTGGACCAATTGCAGTTGAAAATTTACTAGTTACAAGGCACTTATTCAGTCTTCAACCAGAAAATGTACAAGAAGGTTTTAGGTCTGTTAGTGCAATTGCCCCTGGAGTAATGGGACTAACCGGAATTGAAACAAGTGACATTATTCACGGAGTTATAGAGAAATCCAAGCCTGATTTTGTTATTGCTATTGATGCACTTGCTTCAAGGTCGATTGAACGTGTCAATTCTACCATTCAGATTTCTGATACGGGCATACATCCGGGTTCTGGTGTTGGTAATAAGAGAAAAGAACTTAGTCAAGAAACATTAGGCATTCCTGTAATTGCAATTGGAATCCCTACTGTAGTCGATGCTGTTAGTATTACTAGCGACACTATTGATTTTATCTTAAAGCATTTTGGTAGAGAAATGAGAGAAGGTGGAAGACCTTCAAGGGCGTTAACTCCTGCTGGACTGTCTTTTGGTGAAAAAAGGACCTTAACAGATGAGGACCTCCCGGCTGAAGAGGATCGAAAAACCTTTATGGGTATCATTGGTGGTTTAGAAGATGATGAAAAAAGAAGACTCATCCATGAAGTTCTTTCACCATTAGGTCATAACCTCATGGTAACCCCTAAAGAAGTAGATGTGTTCATAGAAGATATGGCCAATGTCATAGCGGGTGGCCTAAACGAAGCTCTCCACAACCAAGTAAACGATGACAACTACGGAGCTTACACCCATTAGTTTTGAGCTATGTAAAGAGCAGTGTTGATTGTCCTGTAACGAAAATTAACAACATAGTTTAGGGAGTCTAGTTTTTAAAATGTTGTTCTATTAATCCAAACTCTATCATACCCTCCTAGTAGACAAGCTATGGAGGGAAGATACGATGAGAAATACTAGAGCACACGGATTAATGGTAACAGTTCATGGGACAAGCATCAAAAAAGGAATTGTACTACTAATTATAGGATTAATGATGATGTTTTTACTTTCAGGTATTTTGACATCATTAAAACCACAATACCGCATAGCATCTTCTTCTATTAATGGAATTGCAACACATATATCTGGCGAATCGTTAATACATTTATTGGGCTACGAGAATCGCTATTTTACACAAGGGTTACCAGAGAATAGTGTCCAGCCTAACTATTCCTCGGTCCTGTTCCAGGCAACAACAAGCATTGACACAAATGATCCGAGAAGTCTCCTAGGGAGAGAACTTCCTGGTTTCTCCTTCTTCGACGGTGAAATTCTTGTTGCTGGCGAGGGAACAAATTATACAAACATGCCGATTGAGTCAGCTCCTCCATTAGAGGTTTTACTTGCTGAACGTGAGGCGGCTACTCAGAATTTAGGACAATTGGACAAGCCAACCCAAGAAAAGCCGGTTCCTCCACCTACATTAACGACAGGGGATAAAAAGGTAGCATTTATCTATCATACTCACTCTTATGAATCCTATTTTCCGCACTTAAAAGGTGTTGATACAAATAATGCCAATAATGCAACTCACTCTAAGGTAAATGTAACAAAAGTTGGAGAAATGCTGGGTGAAGAGTTAAAAACATTAGGAATAGGTTCAGAAGTAAACACAACGAATATGCCTGTATACCTAAAGGAAAATGGTTTTAAGTGGAGCCAATCCTATAAAGCATCAGGTCAAATTGTTAAGAGTGCTATGGCTAGTAATAGTCATTTAAACTACTTTATTGATATTCATCGTGATGCGAATCGTAGAGAAGATACGACGGTTACAATAAATGGTAACAATTATGCGAAAATTGCTTTTGTCATTGGTGATGATAATGCTAACTTTGAAAAGAACTTAAAGCTAGCAACAGAATTGCATAATCAATTAAAAAGCAAGTATCCAGGTTTAAGTCGAGGGATTTTAAAACAAGGTGGAAGTGGCTTTAACGGACGTTACAATCAAGAACTATCAGCGAATGCAATGTTAGTAGAATTTGGCGGAGTCGATAATAACTTTGATGAACTTAGAAGAACGGCAAAAGCATTTGCAGAGGTACTGGCAGAACACTATTGGCAGGCTGAAAAAGTCAATGCTTCAACAGACGAAGCGAAGAATAAACAATAGTAATAAACCTAACCTGAGGGGTAATTTCAATGATTAAATTCATGATGAAGTGTTTTTTTATTACAACAATTCTTTTATTCGGAGTCTTACTAGGAATGCAACAGGCTAATGATGGTATGAAGAAAATGAGGGGTCATAATGACCCTTCTCTTCAGGGAGCATTTCACTTTTCTGATGATGAGACAGGGGCGGTTGAAGCCTCGGTGTTGGGTAGAAAGGTAACAAGTCATGATATTGATGAAAAGCAGAGAAAATTAGAACAATCAGGAGCCTTTAACTTCTTTTCCACTTTAGGAAAGAAGTTAGCAGAAGGTGTAGGGTTAGTTTTCGAGAAAATTTTCCTTATTCTGTCTAGTGTTATAAGTGGAGTTCTAGAAAAAATATAATAGAGTAGAGAGCCTAGAGAATGAATGAGGTTCTCTTTTTTTTCTTGTAATTGAATAATAGGGTATCTATTGATATAATTTATGTCATGATATTTTAGGTTTTTTTCTAAGATAGCTCGCCTTAGAATAGTAGGAGTGAATAGAATGAACAGAGAAGATAGACTAAAACGACAAACTAAGATAAGAAACTTTTCAATTATTGCCCACATAGATCATGGAAAGTCTACACTGGCAGATCGGATATTAGAAAAAACATCCGCTCTTACTCAACGTGAGATGAAAGATCAGTTGTTAGATTCAATGGACCTTGAACGTGAAAGAGGAATCACCATTAAGCTAAATGCTGTTCAGCTGAAGTATAAAGCTAAGGACGGAGAAGAGTATATATTCCATTTAATCGATACACCAGGCCACGTAGACTTCACATATGAGGTTTCAAGAAGTCTTGCAGCATGTGAAGGGGCAGTCCTTGTTGTTGATGCTGCACAAGGAATTGAGGCACAGACGTTAGCAAACGTTTATTTGGCATTAGATAATGACTTAGAAATTTTACCAATCATTAATAAAATTGACTTACCAAGTGCTGATCCGGAACGTGTAAGACAAGAAATTGAGGATGTAATTGGGTTAGATGCGTCAGAAGCAGTCTTAACTTCTGCAAAAGCGGGGATCGGAATTGAAGAAATTCTAGAGCAGGTTGTCCAAAAAGTTCCTGCCCCACAAGGGGATCCGGGAGGACCATTAAAGGCGCTAATCTTTGATTCTCTTTACGATGCATATCGTGGGGTTGTTGCCTATATCCGTGTCGTCGAAGGAACTGTAAAGGTCGGCGATAAAATTAGAATGATGGCAACAGGAAAAGAATTCGAAGTGGCAGAGGTCGGTGTATTTACTCCGAAGGCTACAATGTTGAAGGAACTTACTGTTGGAGACGTAGGATTCCTTACTGCATCGATTAAGAATGTTGGAGATACGCGTGTTGGTGATACAATAACAAATGCAAAAAATGGCGCAACAGAAGCACTTCCGGGTTACCGCAAGTTGAATCCAATGGTATTCTGCGGCCTATATCCTATCGACACAGCCAAATATAATGATTTAAGAGAAGCACTTGAAAAACTAGAATTAAATGATGCTGCTCTTCAGTTTGAACCTGAAACATCCCAGGCATTAGGGTTTGGTTTCCGATGTGGCTTCCTAGGTCTACTTCACATGGAAATCATTCAGGAGCGTATTGAACGTGAATTCAAGATTGACTTAATTACAACTGCACCAAGTGTAATATATAATGTATTTTTAACAGATGGTTCGGATTTAAGAGTCGACAATCCTAATAATATGCCTGATCCGCAAAAAATTGATCGTGTTGAAGAACCATATGTAAAAGCAACAATGATGGTACCAAATGATTATGTTGGTGCTGTTATGGAATTGTGTCAAGGGAAACGTGGTAACTTTATTGATATGCAATATCTTGATGAAAACCGAGTGAGAATTGTTTACGAAATTCCATTAGCTGAAATAGTGTACGATTTCTTTGATCAATTAAAATCTAGTACAAAGGGTTATGCTTCCTTTGACTATGAACTAATTGGATATAAGGAGTCAAAACTTGTGAAGATGGATATTTTATTGAATGCTGAAAAAGTGGATGCTTTATCATTCATTGTTCACCGTGATTCTGCATATGAACGTGGGAAAATCATTGTTGAAAAACTCAAAGATTTAATTCCTCGTCAACAATTCGAAGTGCCAATTCAAGCTGCTGTTGGACAAAAGATTATTGCTCGTTCAACCATTAAAGCAATGCGTAAAAACGTATTAGCTAAATGTTATGGTGGAGATATTTCTCGTAAACGTAAACTACTTGATAAGCAAAAAGAAGGTAAAAAACGTATGAAACAAGTAGGTTCAGTAGAAGTACCTCAGGAAGCATTTATGGCGGTACTAAAAATGGACGATTCAAAATAAAAGTTTGTTTAAACAAGTACCGCAGAATTTCTGCGGTATTTGTGTTAATAATGAGTGTTCAAAAAGGGTAATAGAAAGTAGTGATATTGTGGCACAAGCAGCCTATTTACACATTCCATTTTGTGAACAAATTTGTCATTATTGTGATTTTAATAAGGTTTTTCTAAAGGGACAACCTGTCGAAGAGTACCTTCAATCAATGGCAATAGAAATGAAAAATACTCTAGAGACCCATCCTACAACTGGGCTGAATACAATCTTTGTAGGTGGCGGAACACCCACTGTTCTAGATATGAAGCAAATGGAATTATTTTTAAAAAGCATCCATACGCATCTAAAACCTGTAAATGATGCAATTGAATATACATTTGAAGCAAACCCGGGAGACTTATCAAAGGAAAAGCTGCAATTATTAAAAGATTTTGGTGTTAATCGGCTTAGTTTTGGAGTACAAACTTTTGATGATGAACTTCTGAAGAAGATTGGGAGAACTCATCGACATAAAGATGTTCTTCGTTCGATTGAATTAGCTAAAGAGGTTGGGTTTAAAAATATTAGTCTGGATTTAATTTACGCATTGCCTGGGCAAACAATTGAAAGTTTCTATCATACACTCGAAATAGCCTTTGGGTTAGAGGTGAATCATTTTTCTGCTTATTCACTAATTATTGAACCGAAGACCGTATTTTATAACTTGATGCAAAAAGGACGGTTAACACTACCTAGCCAAGAGAATGAGGCTGAAATGTATGAGTTATTAATGGATGAGATGGAAAAACACGGTTACGCTCAATATGAAATTAGTAACTTTTCAAAAAGAGGGTTTGAGAGTCAGCATAATCTTACCTACTGGAATAATGATGAATATTATGGCATTGGTGCTGGTGCCCATAGTTATATAGATGGACAAAGAGTAGCAAACGCAGGACCATTAAAAAAATACATGTCTCTTATAGAGGAATCCGGTTTTCCTTATCTCGAAACCCATCAAGTTAGTGTTAGTGAAAAGATGGAAGAAGAGCTTTTTCTTGGGTTAAGAAAAACAGCAGGGATATCTAAAAACAAGTTTGAAAAGAAATATGGAAAAAGTATCCATTCTATTTTCGGGCATCAAATTTCTGAACAAAAGGATAAGGGTTTACTAGAAGAGACAGAAGAAATGCTACGTTTAACTAGAGTTGGAAAGCTACTCGGAAATGAAGTATTTCAAGCATTTATAGGTGTAATCTAATCGTTGACATCGTGGTATGTATTTGGTAACTTATTATTAGAATTAGCACTCACTTATAAAGAGTGCTAACAGAGGTGATGTTCCTTGTTAACAGATCGTCAGCTATTAATCCTTCAGGTGATAATAGATGATTTTATACAATCTGCCCAACCAGTAGGTTCAAGATCATTGTCGAAAAAAGACGGGATCTCTTTTAGCTCTGCGACAATTCGTAATGAGATGGCTGACCTAGAAGAGTTAGGATTTATCGAGAAGACTCATAGTTCATCTGGAAGGGTACCTTCAGAGAAGGGTTACCGTTATTATGTAGATCATCTATTGTCACCGCAAAGTGTATCGAAACAAGATAAAGAAGAAATAAAATCGATTTTTGCTGAACGAATTTATGAGTTGGAAAAAGTGGTACAGAAGTCTGCTCAAATTTTATCAGACTTAACAAGCTATACTTCGATTGTTCTTGGCCCAGAAGTGAATGAGAATCGAGTGAAAAAACTGCAAATCATTCCTATTAATCGAGATACCGCAGTGGCAATCATCGTTACAGATACAGGTCATGTAGAAAATCGTACCATCACATTCCCAGGTTCAATTAATCCTAGTGAAATAGAAAAAATGGTGAACATTCTAAATGAGCGTCTTACTGGTGTTCCTCTCATTGAGTTAAACGATAAAATTTACAAAGAGGTAGCAACCATACTCAAATCTCATATTAATAACTATGACAGCTTATTGAATGTGTTGACAGGTACATTTAATCTACAAACATCTGAGAGAGTTTATTTTGGTGGCAAGACAAATATGTTAAGTCAGCCTGAATTCAACGACATTAAAAAGATACGTTCTTTATTAACGATGATTGAACAGGAAAAAGAGTTTTATGAGCTATTACGAACAAATCAAACAGGTATAAGTATAAAAATCGGCAGAGAAAATAGAGTTAGTGCAATGGAGAACTGTAGTTTAATTACTGCAACCTATACTGTCGGAACTGAACAATTAGGTTCAATTGCCATACTCGGCCCAACACGAATGGAATATTCACGTGTTGTAAGTTTGCTAAGCCTCTTGAGTACTGATTTGTCAAATGTCTTAACAAAACTGTATCAAAATGAATAACAGTGGCTATATTTGTAAGGGAGTAGGGGACTCTCCCTCACAACTACATAATCTACTAATTTGGACATCACTATAATACCTATTAAAACTTTTAAGGGAGGTGAAATAATTGGCTAACGAAAATACAATTAAAGAAGAAGTAACAAACCAAGAAGAAATGAATACAACCCAGGATACTACAATGGAATCAACTGAAACCTCAAATGAAACTATTGTAAATAATGAAGAACAAGATGAGCTTACGAAAGCCAATGAAAAAATCGCTGACCTTGAACAAAAAGTTCAAGAGTATGAAAATAAATTATATCGAGTGCAGGCTGATTTTGAGAATTATAAGCGTCGAGTTCGCTTAGATCAAGAGGCAGCTCAGAAATATCGTGCACAAAGCCTAATCTCAGATATGTTATCTTCAATTGATAACTTCGAAAGAGCAATGAAAATAGATGCTGAAGATGAAAAAACGAAAACCCTTCTGCAAGGTATGGATATGGTTTACCGTGGCTTAATCGAAGCCTTGAAGAATGAAGGTGTTGAAATCATTGATGCTGTTGGACAGCAATTTGATCCGCAATTACACCAGGCTGTAATGCAAGTTGAGGATTCAGAATATGAATCTGGAGTAGTTATTGAACAATTCCAAAAGGGCTATAAATTGAAGGATCGAGTGATTCGTCCATCAATGGTCAAGGTTAATCAATAATAGGTTTACATAACGTATTAAACTTTTTTCTTAAATAGGAGGTAATCAATAATGAGTAAAATTATTGGTATAGACTTAGGTACAACAAATTCATGTGTTGCCGTTATGGAAGGCGGAGAAGCAAAAGTTATTCCAAACCCTGAGGGGAATCGTACAACACCTTCCGTTATCGCATTTAAAAACGGTGAGCGTCAAGTTGGGGAAGTAGCAAAGCGCCAAGCGATTACAAACCCAAATACAATCATCTCGATCAAACGTCATATGGGTACAGATTACAAAGTAACTGTGGAAGATAAAGAATATACTCCACAAGAAATGTCAGCTGCGATTCTACAATACTTAAAATCATATGCTGAAGACTATTTAGGGGAAAAGGTTACAAAAGCTGTAATCACGGTACCTGCTTATTTTAACGATGCAGAGCGTCAAGCGACTAAGGACGCAGGTCGTATTGCAGGACTTGAAGTTGAGCGTATTATTAATGAGCCTACTGCTGCTGCGTTAGCATACGGATTAGATAAAACTGAAGAAGATCAAACAATCTTAGTTTATGACCTTGGTGGTGGTACGTTTGACGTATCTATCCTTGAACTAGGGGACGGCGTATTTGAAGTAAAAGCAACAGCTGGAGACAACCGCCTTGGTGGAGATGACTTTGACCAAGTAATCATCAATTATTTAGTTGAACAATTTAAGAAAGAAAATGGCATTGATCTTTCTAAAGATAAAATGGCAATGCAACGTCTAAAAGATGCTGCTGAGAAAGCAAAGAAAGATCTTTCAGGAGTAACTTCTACACAAATTTCATTACCATTCATCACTGCAGGAGAAGCAGGTCCACTTCACTTAGAAGTAAACATGACTCGTGCGAAGTTTGATGAGTTATCTGCTGGATTAGTTGAAAGAACAATGGGTCCTACTCGCCAAGCAATCAAAGATTCCGGTCTTTCAGCAAGTGAAATTGATAAAATTATTTTAGTTGGTGGTTCAACTCGTATTCCTGCAGTACAAGAAGCAATCAAAAAGGAAACAGGAAAAGAGCCACACAAAGGTGTAAATCCAGATGAGGTAGTAGCATTAGGTGCTGCGATTCAAGGTGGAGTTTTAACTGGAGACGTTAAAGACGTTGTATTACTTGACGTTACACCTTTATCATTAGGGATTGAAACAATGGGTGGAGTATTTACGAAGTTAATCGAACGTAATACGACAATCCCTACAAGTAAATCACAAGTGTTCTCAACTGCAGCTGACAACCAAACAGCAGTAGATATTCACGTGTTACAAGGTGAGCGTCCAATGGCAGCTGACAATAAGACATTAGGTCGCTTCCAATTATCAGACATTCCTCCAGCACCACGTGGAATCCCTCAAGTCGAGGTAAGTTTCGATATCGATAAAAATGGTATCGTAAATGTACGTGCAAAAGATTTAGGCACAAATAAAGAACAGGCAATCACAATCAAATCTTCAACAGGATTATCTGATGAGGAAGTTGAAAAAATGGTACGCGAAGCAGAAGAAAATGCTGAAGCGGACAAAAAACGTAAAGAAGAAGTTGAGCTTCGCAATGAGGCTGATCAGTTAGTCTTTACAACAGAAAAGACACTAAAAGACCTTGAGGGTAAGGTTGACGAAGCAGAAGTAACGAAAGCAAATGAAGCAAAAGATGCTTTAAAAGCTGCAATCGAAAAGAACGACCTTGAAGAAATGCGTACGAAGAAGGATGCACTCCAAGAAATCGTTCAACAGCTTTCTGTAAAGCTATACGAAGAAGCTGCTAAAGCTGCACAAGGTGCCGATGGTGCTGAAGGTGAAGCAACTGGTAAAAAAGCAGATGATATCGTAGATGCAGAATATGAAGAAGTAAAAGACGATAAATAAACTTTCCTAAATACATGAAGAAAAAAGTCGAAGTCAGGCATGCCTTGGCTTTGACTTTTTTCAGGTAGACTAGTATTACGCATAATAGTAAGTTGGCCAGTGTGCAATGTTCAGTTATTCGCTAGAATCCACGAGACTCCTGCGGGAGTAGCATGTCAACGGGAGACCCCACAGGCGCTTAGCGCCGAGGAGGCTCCCGGACTGCCCGCGGAAAGCGAGTGGATTCTAGCGAATAACATCCTATGTAGTTTTACAAACTTTTTTAGGGTAGAAATATTTGAATCTGAATGTCTAAAAGTCAAGGAACCATACAAAATATTGCCTTTTACTTTTGAGAAATGATAGAATAATCTTTATGTGAAAGGAAGCGGGAGTGGGTTTTAAATGAGTAAACGAGATTACTACGAAGTACTCGGGGTTAGCAAAAGTGCTTCAAAAGACGAGATAAAAAAAGCTTATAGAAAACTATCAAAACAATACCATCCTGATATTAACAAAGCTGAAGATGCTGCTGAGAAATTTAAGGAAGTCAAAGAGGCTTATGAGGTCTTAAGTGATGACCAAAAGCGTTCTCACTATGATCAATTTGGTCATACTGATCCGAACCAAGGGTTTGGCGGCTTTGGTGGCGGCGGAGATTTCGGTGGTGGCTTTGGCTTCGAAGATATCTTTAGCTCAATCTTTGGTGGCGGAGGTAGACGCCGTGATCCAAACGCACCAAGACAGGGTGCTGACTTACAATATACAATGACACTTAAATTCGAGGATGCGGTATTTGGTAAAGAAACCGACATCGAAATCCCAAGAGAAGAAACATGTGATACGTGTGACGGTTCAGGTGCAAAACCTGGTACAAAGGCAAGTACATGCTCACATTGTAATGGATCGGGTCAACTAAATGTAGAACAAAATACACCATTTGGTCGAATTGTAAATAGACGTGTATGTAATCACTGTAACGGTACTGGCAAATCAATACCGCATAAATGTTCAACTTGTAGCGGCACAGGTAAAGTGAAAAAGCGTAAGAAGATACACGTTAAGATACCTGCAGGAGTTGACGATGGTCAACAATTGCGTGTAGCAGGTCAAGGGGAGCCAGGGGTAAATGGTGGACCTCCAGGTGACCTTTACGTTGTCTTCCAGGTAAGAGGACATGAATTCTTCGAAAGAGACGGCGATGATATTTACTGTGAAATGCCATTAACCTTTGCACAAGCTGCTTTAGGGGATGAGGTTGAGGTACCAACTCTTCATGGGAAGGTAAAGCTTAAAATTCCTGCTGGAACACAAACTGGCACTAAATTCCGTTTGCGTGGTAAAGGTGTACAAAATGTAAGAGGATATGGCCAAGGAGATCAACATATTCAAATACGTGTTATTACACCTACTAAATTAACCGAAAAACAAAAACAATTATTACGTGAGTTTTCAGACCTCAGTGGTCATGAGGCACCTGACGAGCAGCATGATAGCTTCTTCGCAAAAGTTAAAAGAGCTTTTAAAGGTGAATAAATCTTAAATTAAAATTGGAGTTGGTAGACATGAAATGGTCGGAAATTAGTATTCATACTACACAGGAGGCTGTTGAACCTATTTCGAATATTTTACATGAAGCGGGAGCTAGTGGAGTAGTAATTGAAGATCCTTTCGAATTAACCAAAGAACGCGAACAAGTTTTTGGTGAAATCTACCAACTCAATCCTGATGATTACCCTGAAGAAGGTGTTGTTGTTAAGGCCTATTTACCTGTAAATAGCTTTTTATCAGAAACCGTTGAAGAAATAAAGGAAGCCATTAATGGTTTATTATTGTTTGGTATCGATATCGGACATAATAAAATTTCTTTAATTGAAGTCAATGAAGAAGAATGGGCGACTGCTTGGAAAAAGTATTACCACCCTGTAAAAATCTCTGAAAGATTTACGATCGTACCAACATGGGAAGACTATGAGCCTGTAAGTACGGACGAATTAATTATTGAACTAGACCCAGGAATGGCGTTTGGAACAGGAACTCATCCGACAACTGTACTATGTATACAAGCATTGGAAAGAACAGTGCAAACAGGAGATTCAGTAATCGATGTTGGAACAGGTTCAGGCGTACTAAGTATTGCAGCAGCAATGCTGGGTGCAAAAGAAATCAAAGCACTTGATTTGGATTCAGTTGCGGTGGAAAGTGCACTTGAAAATGTAAAGCTTAATAAGGTAGAGGATATCGTATCCGTTTCTCAAAATAATCTGTTAAACAATATTGAGGGTCCAGTCGATGTTGTCGTAGCCAATATTTTAGCTGAAATCATTTTATTATTTACAGAGGATGCAAATAAGATCTTGAAAAAAGGTGGTCTCTTTATCACCTCAGGAATTATTACAGCTAAAAAAGAAGAGGTAAAAGAAGGCTTATTGGCAGCAGGCTTTGCAATTGAAGAAACAGTTGTAATGGAAGACTGGGTTGCATTTATTGCTAGAAAAAATTAAGGCTACTAAATGTTGACTAAATAACCTTTATGTAAAGAATGGATGGTGTCACTCCGTGCAACGTTATTTTGTAGAAAAAATGGACGATAATCAATCGACAATTCTAGGGGAAGATGTTCACCATATTACAAGGGTCATGAGAATGAGCATTGGCGATCAGCTAATATGCTGCAATCCTAGTGGAAAAGCGGCAAGATGTACTATTACTGAAATTACCAATGAATCTGTCTTAGCCAATGTTGTAGAATGGATTGTGGACACTGTAGAATTACCGATAAATGTAATCATTGTGAGTGGGTTGCCTAAAGGGGACAAACTTGAATACGTTATACAAAAAGGGACCGAACTAGGGGCAAGTGAGTTTGTCCCTTTTATTGCGACTCGTTCAATTGTAAAATGGGATGAGAAAAAAAGCGGTAAAAAAGTTGAGAGATGGGAAAAGATTGCAAAAGAAGCAGCAGAACAGTCTCATCGTACAAAAATCCCAACTGTACAAGCCCCTCTAACACTTAAACAATTACTTTCATTAGGTGAAAGTTATCAATATAAATTAATTGCTTATGAGGAAGACGCTAAAAGTGGCGAAAAATCTAAGTTAGCCTCAACCTTAGAACAAATGAAACCAGGAGATTCTCTTCTAGTCGTGGTTGGTCCAGAAGGTGGCTTAGCCGATAAGGAAGTTGCCTCGTTAAGAGACGCTGGTTTTGTTTCATGCAGTTTTGGACCAAGAATTTTGCGGGCAGAAACAGCACCGTTATACTTGTTATCTGCTGTTTCGTATTATTTTGAATTAGCGAGGTGAAAAGGATGCCATCAGTAGCATTTCATACATTAGGTTGTAAAGTAAATCATTATGAAACAGAAGCAATTTGGCAACTTTTTAAAGAACAAGGCTATGACCGTACGGAGTTTGAAGGAATGGCCGATGTTTACGTGATAAATACGTGTACGGTAACAAATACTGGCGATAAGAAAAGTCGACAAGTAATACGACGTGCGATTCGGAAAAATCCTGACGGGGTTATTTGTGTAACAGGTTGTTATGCTCAAACCTCACCTGCGGAAATTATGGCGATTCCAGGAGTAGACATCGTAGTCGGTACACAGGATCGTGTTAAGATGTTGGACTATATTGACCAATATAAAAATGAAAGACAACCAATTAATGGTGTTGGTAATATTATGAAAGCGCGTGTTTATGAGGAGTTAGATGTTCCATCATTCACAGACCGAACACGTGCATCTTTAAAAATACAAGAAGGCTGTAATAATTTCTGTACCTTCTGTATCATTCCTTGGGCACGTGGACTCATGCGCTCTAGAGACCCAAAAGAGGTTATTACTCAGGCTCAAGCACTTGTAAATGCTGGTTATAAGGAAATTGTTCTTACTGGGATTCATACGGGTGGTTATGGTGAGGACATGAAAGACTATAACCTTGCGAAGCTTCTACAAGATTTAGATGATAAAGTAGTAGGATTAAAACGTATCCGTATTTCATCTATCGAGGCTAGTCAAATCACGGACGAAGTTATTGACGTACTAGATAAATCTGATAAAATTGTCCGTCATTTACACATTCCACTACAGTCAGGCTCTGACACTGTTCTAAAAAGAATGAGACGTAAGTATACAATGGAACACTTCGCAGACCGTTTAACTAGGCTAAAGGAAGCTTTACCAGGCTTAGCAATTACTTCTGATGTAATTGTTGGTTTTCCCGGTGAAACGGAAGAGGAGTTTATGGAGACCTACAATTTTATAAACGAGCATAAATTCTCAGAGTTGCACGTTTTCCCATACTCTAAACGTACTGGAACGCCTGCTGCACGGATGGACGATCAAGTTGATGAAGAAATTAAGAATGAAAGAGTACATCGCTTAATTTCATTATCTGACCAGCTTGCTAAAGAATACGCTTCACAGTTTGAAAATGAAGTATTAGAGGTTATCCCAGAAGAAGAGTTTAAAGAAGAAGGAAGCACAGGTCTTTATATGGGGTATACAGACAATTACCTAAAAGTAAAATTCCCTGCTTCTGAAGACATGATCGGCAAACTAGTAAAAGTTAAGATTACAAAAGCAGGTTACCCATATAACGAAGGACAATTTGTAAAAGTAGTCGACGATGAACTAGTAAAAACACTCGAATCCGTAAAATTGAGTTCTTAACCCAGTGAATTAGCTGGGTTTTGTTTTTTTTTTAGGGAGAAACCAGTATCTCAGTCGCTAAAAATTTTTCGAACAGCCTTTGGCGGACTCGGTCCGCTTAAATGCCGATGTTACACAAAAATACTCAGATTCCCTAATCTTTTTAAAAAGAATATTAGTTGAAAATGTTTTTATTGTTCATACTAAGATTATTCTCGTGTTTTTTAATCGGTAATGCTATTATAAATAAAGGTACGTACAACTAAGTTGTGAAGGAGTAATGATACATATGAATAACATTGCAAAACTGATTGATCATACTGCACTTAAGGCTGATACAACAAAGGAGCAAATCCTAAAATTATGTTCAGAAGCAAAGGAATATGTTTTTGCCTCTGTTTGTGTTAACCCAACTTGGGTCAAAACAGCTGCTGAACAACTAGCTGGAACTGAAGTGAAGGTTTGTACGGTTATTGGATTTCCATTAGGTGCAAACACACTAGAAACAAAGGCATTTGAAACGAAAAATGCAATTGAAAATGGTGCAACTGAAGTAGACATGGTTATAAATATTGGTGCCTTAAAAGACAAAAATGATGACCTAGTTGAACGTGATATCCGTGCAGTAGTTGAAGCAGCTAAGGGGAAAGCCCTTACTAAAGTAATCATTGAGACGAGTCTTTTAACAGAGGAAGAGAAAGTAAGAGCTTGTCAATTAGCTGTCAAAGCTGGTACTGACTTTGTTAAAACTTCAACTGGCTTCTCAACTGGAGGGGCTACAGTGGAGGATATTGCTTTGATGAGAAAAACAGTGGGACCAGATATTGGGGTAAAAGCATCTGGTGGTGTTCGTGATTTAAAAGGTGTTCAAGATATGGTTGAAGCAGGCGCAACACGTATTGGTGCCAGTGCAGGAGTAGAAATTGTTAAAGGTTTAACTAGTACTTCAGAATATTAATATACGACCAAGCCGCTATCAGGCTTGGTCTTTTTTTCGAGATTTATGCCCTTTTATGCATCCACAGAATGAATCCAGACAATAGTCCGACTAAAGGGAGGGCCACTATTGAGGTAAGAATATTAAAAATAACACTTACGTGTGCTAATTGCATATCGGGAAGTGCAGTCAAAGTGGATGCTAATGATCCAAGATAATTTATAAATGGGAAAAATAAAAGCACACCAAAAATGTTTAACCATATATGAGCATATGCAGTTAATTTAGCTTCATGACTTGCTCCGACACTTGCTAGAAAAGCAGTTATACAAGTACCTATATTTGCTCCAAGTACAATAGCAATTCCTGCATGAAGAGTAAGTAGCTCTTCATTAAGGAACCCCATTACGATCCCCGTTGTTGCAGTGCTTGATTGAATAATTGCAGTAAGTATTGTCCCTAATCCAATCCCTAACAACCCATTTTCATTTGTGTGTTCAAAGAATGCATGTACACCAGGTAATAGAGAAATTGGTCGTGATAAATGACCAAATCCTTGCATAGCAACAAATAAACAACCTAGACCAAATAGTATAGCTCCAATGCTAAACAGCTGCCTTTTACTTGAAAGTAAACATAAAAAGCCTATAATTAATAGGGGAACGACAGCATCATATATTTGAATTGATATAAGTTCGGTTGTAATAGTTGTACCAATATTAGTACCGAGGATTATTCCTAAAGATTGCTTAAAAGTCATATATCCTGCTGCAACTAAACCAACTACAATTACCATTACAGCAGAACTACTTTGGATAATCGCTGTAATGACAGTACCCACTAGTAATCCTTTGAAGGGGTTACCTGTAAAAGTAACTAGAAATTCAGTCATTTTATCGCCAGATAAATTATATAAACCAGTTCTCATAACAGTCATGCCAAAAAGGAATATGGCAATAAAAACTGCAAACAAAGATAGCAATTCAATCATAACCTTGTCTCACCTCTTAGAAACATTGTATGGACAAGGTAGAGTATAAATGACTTCTTTCTAAAAACAATTTTAAAGAGGAGGTTCAAAACGTCCGGGAAAAAAAGCTGTCGAATTTCTTCGTCACTCTGACTCTCTGGTCCTTGAGTCATTCGTTTCTCGAACTTCTCGGCTCTTTTTGTCCTCCTTTATGAACAAACTATTATAATGGCAGGTGTTATTAAATGTTAAAAGCAATGAATCAAACAGTAATGCATAGCTACCCAGGTATGGTAGCCCTAGTGACAGCGAAATACAACGACAAACAAAATATTATGGCTGCAGGGTGGCACAGTTACATTTCATATGAGCCTCCAATCTATGGAGTTTCGATTGCAAAGGAACGTTACACATATGACTTAATTGCGAATTCTAAGGAATTTGCTATTAATTTTGTCAGCGCAGAACATGTACATTACATCCAGCACTGTGGGATAACGAGTGGGAGAGATACCGACAAGTTTTCTGAGCTGGGAATTAAGATTCAGACTGGTAAGACCATCTCTGCGCCTATTTTAAGTGAAGCTTATGTAGCATACGAATGTCGTGTAACTAATATTATTCCTCTAGGCGATCATGATTGGATTGTAGGTAATATTACACAATTTTATAAAGATGAGAATAAATTTGCATCAAATGGGTTACCTGATTTCAGCGAAATTTCCATCCCTTTATATCTTGGTAGGTCTAAATACAAGCTTTTAAATAAACAAGATGACACTATTGATTTATATACTAAGGATTAATTAGGTAAAACCCTGTTTCGTAGAATACAGTTGACCTAATTTTAGGGATATATTATAATTGCAAAGTACATGTTTATCTTTTGTCTATTGGAGTATGCTATTTAAATTGTAAAGCAGAAACAAATGACGTAATTTTAACTTTAATTCTAAACATGTGAACATAATGTTTAGCTGTTGTTTTCGGAGGGAGGGATTTAGAATGTCAAAAACGGTCGTTCGTAAAAACGAATCGCTTGAAGATGCTCTTCGCCGCTTTAAACGTACTGTATCAAAATCAGGTACGATTCAAGAAGCAAGAAAGCGCGAATTCTATGAAAAGCCTAGCGTAAGACGTAAGAAAAAGTCTGAAGCTGCAAGAAAGCGCAAATTCTAAAAGAGGGTGTAGTTTATGAGTCTTCTCGAGCGTTTAAATGATGATATAAAACAAGCGATGAAGAATAGAGAAAAAGACAAAGTTACGACTCTAAGGATGATTAAATCCTCACTGCAAAATGAGGCTATTAAGCTTGGTACAGGCGAGTTATCTGAGGAGATTGAACTGACAGTCCTATCTCGAGAATTAAAACAACGTAAAGACTCCCTCCATGAATTTGAGAGCGCAGGTCGCGTTGACCTTGTTGATAAAATTCAATCTGAGATAAAGATTGTTGAAGTTTACATGCCTAAACAATTAGATGAAGAAGAAGTCACTGCTATTGTTAAACAAACAATCGAAGAAGTGAACGCTACTTCAAAAGCTGATATGGGTAAAGTAATGGGTGCCTTAATGCCAAAGGTTAAAGGTAAGGCTGACGGCTCACTCGTTAATAAAATTGTACAACAACAACTTTCATAAGGTTAAAAGCCTTTCAGAATAAAAAGATGGCATCTTACTTTAAGGTAAGATGCCATTTTTTTTATGAGTTAATTGAGATAATTCATACTTAAGGCAATACTATCAATATCATGGTGATTGAATATATGGGTTTCATTTTCCAAGTACACTTTGAGTCTATTTTAAAAAGTAGTGTTATTCGCTAGAATCCACGAGATTCCTGCTGGAGTAGCACGTCAACGGGAGACCCCGCAGAAGCGTAGCGACGAGGAGGCTCCCGGACTGCCCGCGGAAAGCGAGTGGATTCTAGCGAATAACACCTAAATATAAATTAATGATAAAATTCAGAGTGAAAATGAAACCTTCACCCATCTTATTCGTATTACTTTACATAAGTAGAAGAAAATACTATATATAGGGTAAGATGTTCAAATCAGAAAGGAGGGAGTACATGAAGAAATTCCGTTTACTGCTTTACGTAAGCTTAGTTGCATTAGCGATCGTCTTATCTATAAACCCAGCTAATATAAAGAGTAGTCCTGACGGTATAGTATATGTTATACCAGTTGAAGCTACAGTTGAAAAAGGATTATCTGCATTTATTAATCGATCAATAACTGAAGCTGAAGAATCTAGCGCTGACCTTATTGTTTTAGACATTTATACTCCTGGTGGTGTAGTAGCTGCTGCTGGAGATATTGCCAAAAGAATTGTAGCAACTGATATTCCTATAGTGGCTTTTATAAACAATCAGGCTTTATCTGCAGGGGCATATATTGCTCTCAATGCAGATAATATCTACATGACACCGGATGGAAAAATGGGCTCTGCAGGAATTATTACTCAGGATGGTAATGCAGCGGATTTGAAATCACAATCTGCTTGGTATGCCAATATGAAATCAGCAGCTGAACAAAATGGGAGAGATCCATTATATGCTTTAGCGATGGCTGACCCTGATATTGATCTACCAGAGTATGGTGCGGGTAAAGGTGAGTTTCTAACCTTAACAGCATCTCAAGCTGTAGAAGTAAAGTACTCAGAGGGTACTTTTGCAACCTTAAACGAATTATTACATCATCTTGGTTATAAGGATGCCCTGGTTGAGCGAGTAGAAGTTACCTTTGCTGAAAAACTTGCTAGGTTCATTACTGATCCCATCGTGGTCCCAATCTTACTTTCCATAGGAAGCTTAGGATTAGTTCTTGAACTTTATTCACCAGGATTTGGTATTCCAGGAATTATGGGAGCCTCAGCATTATTATTATTCTTTTACGGACATCTTGTAGCAGGCTTAGCAGGATTCGAGTCAATTATCCTCTTCATAATAGGTATTGTGCTAATACTTTTAGAGTTTGTTGTTCCAGGTGGTATTATAGGCCTAATTGGCTTTGGGGCAATTCTAACAAGTTTGTTCATTGCAACAGACGATGTCACACATATGGCAATATCATTATTAATCGCGATTGGGGTAACGACATTGACATCTATTATTCTATTTAAGGTGTTTGGTAAAAAAATGAATATATTTAAAAAGATTATTTTGAAAGACTCAACGAATACTGAAAGTGGTTATGTCTCTAATGTGAACCGAAAAGAATTAATCGGTTTGGAAGGAGTTGCTTTAACTTCGCTAAGACCTTCAGGAACTGCTATTATAAATAATGAAAGACTTGATGTAGTGACAGAGGGTGCCTATATTTTACAAGGCAAAAAAGTAGTAGTTGTAAAAACTGAAGGACATCGCATTGTTGTCCGGGAACAAGAAGAAAAATCAAATGAATAATTAGGAGGAAACAATGATGGAACCAGGTTCTCTTTTAGTATTACTCGCAATAGCTGTTGGAATTATCTTCTTAGCAATCCTTTTTACATTTGTTCCAGTTATGCTCTGGATTTCTGCATTAGCAGCGGGTGTTAGAGTAGGGATTTTCACTTTAATTGGAATGAGGTTACGACGTGTTATCCCAAGTCGTGTTATCAATCCACTTATTAAGGCAGTAAAAGCAGGACTAGATGTAAATACAAATCAGTTAGAGAGTCACTATTTAGCAGGTGGTAATGTAGACCGAGTGATCAATTCACTAATCGCTGCACAACGTGCAAATATTGAGTTAACCTTTGAACGCTCGGCTGCTATTGATTTAGCTGGCCGTGACGTACTAGAAGCAGTACAGATGAGTGTTAATCCCAAAGTTATTGAAACACCTTTTATCGCGGGTGTAGCGATGGATGGGATTGAAGTTAAAGCAAAAGCTAGAATTACAGTACGTGCTAACATTGAACGCTTAGTCGGTGGTGCTGGTGAAGAAACGATTATTGCTCGTGTAGGTGAAGGGATTGTAAGTACAATCGGTTCACAACATGATCACAAAAGAGTTCTTGAAAACCCAGATATGATATCACAAACAGTACTTTCAAAAGGCCTAGACGCAGGTACTGCATTTGAAATCCTCTCGATTGATATTGCGGATATTGATATCGGTAAAAACATTGGTGCTGCACTACAAATTGATCAAGCTGAAGCTGACAAAAATATTGCACAAGCTAAGGCAGAAGAACGTAGAGCAATGGCAGTTGCTCATGAACAAGAAATGCGTGCTCGTGTTGAGGAAATGCGTGCGAAGGTTGTTGAAGCAGAGGCTACTGTCCCATTAGCAATGGCTGAGGCTTTAAAAAGTGGTAAATTAGGTGTAATGGATTATATGAATATTCAAAATATCTCAGCTGATACAGATATGAGAGACTCTATCGGTAAGCTTTCAGATGAGGATGACACTAAAAAATAACGCCTACTTGGCAAAGAATAAGGAGGCAATCTCCTAATGGATATAATGATTCAACAACTAATGGGCGCTATCATTGAAAATATTATTCCTCTTATCTTCATCATTGGAATAATTGTAAATATCTTTAAACGCTTTAAAGAAGGTGGATCAGGCCAAAATCAGCCTCAACAACGTAAGCCGGTGGAACATGAAACGACTTATGAGGAAAATAATGATAGAAGGACTGAGAGAAACCCCTTCGAAACCATGTTCGAAGAACTGGATCGTAAAGGAAGAGAAATCTTTGAACAAATGGACAGAAAACAAGAGGAGCCAAAACCTGAAGTATCCAACCGATTGAATGAGGCTCTATCAAGAATTAACAATCAAGAAGCTTCAGCTCCACAAAGGACTGAAATAAAAAAGGTGGAAACGATTGTTCCGCCTAAACAGAAGAAATCCTCGTCAGGAGCTTTACAGGGGATTTCTAGAAAAAGAGCAGTGGAAGGTGTGATATGGGCAGAAATCCTAGGTCCGCCTAGGTCAAAACGTCCTCACTCTACCTATAGTAGATTAAATAGCAGAAAACAAATATAAATCCTTTACTTTTAGTAATTTGACCTCAGGTCACTTTACAAGTTCTAACCCCTTTTCATTTCTCATAAACATGAGATGAAAGGGGGTTCTTTTTTATGGGCAAAAAATGGCAAAACCGCATGAGAAATTGGATTACATCAAAGATGGAACTACCCCAAGATGTAATGATGGATCTTCCGAGAATTACGATGATTGGTCAAATACATATTTATATTGAAAATCATAGAGGACTTTTAACTTTTTCTGATAAAGAATTACGATTACTACTTAAGCAAGGACAATTGCTAATTAAAGGACAATCTTTTGTAATTAAGACGATACTTCCTGAAGAGATATTACTTGAAGGAAAGATTGACGAGGTTCTCTATATAGACAATTAGACTCTGAGGGGGAGCGAAATGAAGAATCAATGGATGAACTTTTTTTCTGGTAGTGTAAAAATTAAAGTGACAGGTAAAGGTATCGAGCGTTTTCTAAATGATTGTGTAAGAAATGGAATCCCAATATGGGATGTAAAGAAACCATATACTGATTCTTGCACTTGTCATATAAATCTAAGGGACATTTCTAAAATTCGTCCCTTAGTGAGGAAGAGTGACTGCAGGCTTCGTTTTATTGGCAAGAAAGGCTTGCCATTTTTATTTAGGAGAACATTACTAAACAGTGGTTTCTTAATTGGTGCGATATTATTTTTTTCGATTATTACCTTTTTATCTAATATGATCTGGGGGATACAGATTGAAGGGGCAAAACCTGAAACTGAACACCTTTTGCGTAAAGAATTAACAGAAATCGGTGTTCAGAAAGGGAAATTGCAATTCTTAGTAGCGGATGTTGAGTCAATTCAGCGTCAACTTTCAGATAACATTGACGCGATTACTTGGGTTGGTGTGGAGTTAAAGGGGACGACCTATCACTTTCAGGTGGTCGAGAAAAATCAACCTGAGAAGCCTGAATTTATTAGCCCGCGCCACCTAACAGCTAAGAAGAAAGCTGTTATAACAGATATGTTTGTTGAGGAAGGTATGCCTTTAGTTACGGTGAATGACCATGTAACGGAGGGGCAGGTCTTAGTATCGGGGATTATCGGAAAAGAGGGCCAAACGAAGATTGTACCTGCTCGCGCTAAAATTTTTGGCGAAACATGGTACAAGTCAGAGGTAATGGTAGAACTTACAACGAAATTTTATGTGTTTACTGGTAATTATAAAACTAAACATTATTTAAAGTTTTGGAATTGGTCTTTACCAATTTGGGGTTTCGGTAAGAATGAATTTAAAAGCTTTGAAACGGAAACACATGAGAAACCAATACGTTTTATTAAGTGGAACTTACCTATTGCTTATACTAAAATTACCAGCAGAGAAAACGAAGAAGTTGAAAGAACGTATACTGTGGAACAAGCAAAAGAAGTGGCAAAACAGTATGCAAAAAACAAATTAGAGGAAGAGTTAGATGAGGATGCAAAAATAAAAGGTGAAAAAGTTTTGCACCAATCTCATGAGAATGGTAAAGTAAGGTTATCAATACATTATCAGGTAATCGAAAATATTGTCACTTCAATACCATTAGTTCAAGGAGACTAAAGGATGTCAGAAGACTTAATCACAATAAATCAATTAGAGAACCCAAATGAAGCAATTGCTCTTTTTGGAACCAATGATGTAAACTTAAAGCGTATCGAGGAAGAGTTAGAAGTAACCATTGTAACAAGAGGTGAAGCTGTTAGCGTCTCTGGTGACTCTGACAAAACAAAGCTCGTCGAAGAGATCCTTAACTGCTTATTAGCGGTTATTCGTAAGGGCATTTCAATCACTGAACGTGATGTCTTATATGCCATTCAAATGGCTCAGGCTGAAAAGCTAGATTATTTCCAAGAACTATACCAAGAAGAAATAACTAAAAATGTTAAAGGTAAATCTATTCGTGTAAAAACCTTAGGTCAAAGACAATATGTTGGAGCTATTAAAAATAATGATCTAGTGTTTGGAATTGGTCCTGCAGGTACAGGTAAAACATACTTAGCAGTAGTCATGGCGGTTGCTGCATTAAAAAACAGCAACGTCAAAAAAATCATTTTAACTCGACCAGCTGTTGAAGCCGGTGAGAGTCTTGGATTCCTTCCTGGGGATTTAAAGGAAAAAGTAGATCCTTATTTAAGACCTTTATATGATGCTTTGCATGATGTATTAGGACAAGAGCATACACTTCGTCTACTTGAAAGAGGAACTATTGAAATTGCTCCACTTGCCTATATGAGAGGTAGGACACTCGATGATTCATTTGTTATATTAGATGAAGCGCAAAATACAACATCAGCACAAATGAAAATGTTTTTAACAAGACTTGGTTTTGGTTCAAAAATGGTGATCACTGGTGACATTTCTCAGGTTGACCTCCCTAAAGGAGTTAAATCTGGGCTAACGATAGCTAAGGATGTACTAAAAGGTGTAAATGGTGCTTCGTTTATCTTTCTAGAACAAACGGATGTTGTTCGTCATCCATTAGTTGCAAAAATTATTGACGCATATGATAAAGCTGAGAATTGACCGCTCGAGACCCATCTTCATGTATGGGTCTTTTTTTCCATAATGGATGAATATACATAGACGCTAGCTATAAGGAGGTATAAGAGAATGAGTAGTAAATACTTTAGCCATGTTCATCGAATAATAGATATACTTAAAAGATTTCGTTTCCTCCATATCGTCATATACTCTATACTTGCAACTGTCATGTACATTGCCATGTTTAGTAATGTAAAGCCCGAACAGCTAAATCTAGACCTGTTTACTGTTTCTGAAAATACAATACGTTCTCCTATTACGATTGAAGACAAAGTAAGCACTGAAAAGAAACAGAAAAAAGCTGCAGATGAAGTTGAGGATGTCTATACTTTAAAAAGGGAATATGCCCAAAATCGGATTGATTTAGTAAGATCGATCTTTTCATCTGTAGATGAAGTAAATGAGGAAATCATAGAAGAATATGAGCTGAAAAACAGTGAATTAGAAAAAGCTCAAGCTGGAGAAGAGGGTGGGCAAAATGATGTTAAGCCATTAGTTCCTACAACTTCTGAAAAGCTAGTTAGATTGAAATCAATACTCCCCTCAGATCTATCTAAGGATTTATCGGATGAGTTATTAATTACACTTTTAAATGCGAAACCAGAACATCTCGTTCGTGCAAAGGATGCTACAGTTACAGCTGTAAATAATATAATGAACAAATCAATACCTGCTAGCGGGGTTGAAAAAGCTAAAAATAGTGTAGAAACTGAATTACAATATACTAGTTTAGATAGTTCCCTAAAGAATTCGATGGTTGAGTTAGCAAAGTATGCTGTGATTCAAAATGTGTACTATGACCCTGTTGCAACTGAGGAAAAACGACAACAAGCCATTGATAGTATTGAGCCAGTTAAAATACTACAAGGCCAAATACTTGTAGAAGAAGGTCAATTGATTAGTAGAGAGATTTATAAACAACTTGAATTTGTAGGTTTAATTGATACAGAGAACTCGGTTCAACCTTTTTTAGGATTAGGACTTATAGTCACCCTTCTTATAGCGCTTATTATTTATTACTTTTTAGAAGGAATACCTAAAAATAGAAATAGAAATACTTATTTATTAATTTATGGTTTAATTTTTACACTGACAATCCTATTCATGAAGATGATAAGCTTATTTCAGCAAATCGAATATTCTGAGATAGGATATATTGTTCCCGTTGCAATGGGGCCATTGCTAGTAAAATTATTAATTAATGAGAGACTTGCTATTGTAACTAGCATTATTTTCGCAATATGTGGAAGTATTATTTTTAATGAAGGTATTACTGGTTCTTTAAATTTTTCAATTGGCTTATATTACTTATTCGCCGGACTTGCAGGCGTATTATTTTTGAGTCAGCATAATCGTAGGTCAAAGATATTACAAGCTGGTCTATTTATTTCACTTATTAACTTTGCTATATTGTCTGCAATTCTTCTAATGAAAAATAGTCATTATTCAAGTATGGAGGTAGGCTCATATATCGTAATGGCTATTGTTTCTGGTATTGTAGCTGCAGTTTTAACAATTGGGTTACTACCATTCTTTGAGGCCGGTTTTGGGATTCTTTCTACGATGAGATTAATTGAATTGTCAAATCCGAACCATCCGTTATTAAGGAAAATTTTAACTGAGGCACCTGGGACTTATCACCACAGTGTAATGGTTGCAAATTTAGCTGAAGCAGCTTGTGAAGCAATTGGGGCTAATGGCTTATTAGCTAGGGTAGCTTCGTATTATCATGATATTGGGAAAACGAGAAGACCTCATTTTTTCATTGAAAACCAGTTAAACATTGATAACCCTCATGATAAAATCGCACCACACTTGAGTAAAAGTATCATTATTGCTCATGCGACGGATGGTGCAGAGTATCTTAGGAATAATAAGATGCCAAAGGAATTTGTAGATATAGCATTGGAGCATCATGGAACTACGCTCTTAAAGTATTTTTATCATCAAGCAAAGCAAAAAGAAGAAGAAGTTCATGAGGAAGATTTTAGATATCCTGGACCTAAGGCTCAAACGAAAGAATCAGCTATTATTGGAATTGCTGATAGTGTAGAAGCTGCAGTTCGCTCATTATCAAATCCAACGTCAGAAAAAATTGAGTCATTGGCTAGAAGCATTATTACAGATAGACTTCAAGATGGACAACTAAATGAATGTGATTTAACACTAAAGGAATTAGATTTAGTATTACATTCTTTCTGTGAAACATTAAAGGGAATATTTCACTCAAGAATAGAATACCCAGAAGCTACGAATCAGAAGGTGAAGAAAGCATGAGATTAGAGATCGACTTTATTGATGAAACACAAGAAGTATCAGAAGAACATATTAATACCCTAACTGGATTATTGAATTCTGCAGCCGCAATTGAAGGGGTGGAAGAGGGTTCAGAGCTATCTATTACATTTGTGGATAACGAAAAAATTCAAGAAATCAATCGTGATTACAGAGATAAAGATCGTCCAACTGACGTGATTTCCTTTGCTCTTGAGGAATTGGGTGAAGGAGAGATTGAAATTGTCGGAGCAGATATGCCAAGAATACTTGGTGATATTATTATTTCGATACCAAAAACGAAAGAGCAAGCCGAGGAATATGGACATTCTTTCTTAAGAGAATTAGGTTTTTTAGCTGTCCATGGCTTTTTACACTTAGTTGGATATGATCATGAAGAGCAAGAAGAAGAGGAAATTATGTTTTCAAGACAAAGGGAAATTCTAGATGCCTATGGACTCAAAAGATAAACAAAAACCAGAATTTCATCGATTTGTGAAAAGCTTTTCTTTTGCAACAGAAGGTTTAATTCATGCAATTAAGAGGGAGAGAAACCTTCAAATCCATCTAGTTATATCTGTTTTTGTAGTTGGTTTGAGTTTTTACTTGAATATTACTAAAATGGAATGGAGCATTATTATTATTCTAATTGGTGGAATGCTCAGCTTGGAATTAATGAATACAGCGATGGAGCGGGTTGTGGATTTAGTGACAAAGGAGTACCACCCTTTAGCAAAAGCAGCAAAGGATGTTGCGGCGGCGGCTGTCTTAGTTTTTGCGCTTATATCAGTTGTTGTGGGGATCATTATATTTTCAGGCTATATTACAAGTTTGTAATAAAGTAGAAAAGAGTTAACTTTTAAATTACACTTCCTGCGATATAATGTAATCCTAGCTAGATGTGTGTAAAATAAAACGTACACCTCTCTTATATTATGAGAGGGAAAGGAAGTTGTACCATGGATAAAAATCAATTAATTCAAGAAGCAAAAGCTGCTATGGAAATGGCATATGTTCCTTATTCGAAGTTTCAGGTTGGTGCTGCCCTTTTAACAAAGGATGGTAAAGTATATAAAGGCTGTAACATTGAGAATGCAGCATACAGCATGACAAATTGTGCTGAGAGAACAGCGTTATTTAAGGCTGTTTCAGAAGGGGATAAAGAGTTTGCTGCTATCGCTGTTATTGCGGATACAAATCGACCAGTTCCACCCTGTGGAGCATGCAGACAGGTTATTTCCGAGCTTTGCGACCCAGAAATGAAAGTTTATTTAACAAACCTACAGGGGCAGGTTCAAGAGTTAACAGTTAAAGAATTATTACCAGGAGCTTTTTCACCGGAGGATTTACATGACAAATAATAACTTTAAGTCGGGTTTTGTATCTATTATCGGTAGACCAAATGTGGGCAAATCAACATTTCTAAACCACGTAATAGGGCAAAAGATAGCCATTATGAGTGATAAACCTCAAACGACCCGAAATAAAATACAAGGTGTATACACAGAGAATAATGCACAGGTAGTTTTCATTGATACACCAGGTATTCATAAACCAAAGCATAAGCTTGGTGACTTCATGATGAAAGTTGCCCAAAATACGTTAAAAGAAGTAGATATTGTATTATTTATGATTAATGCAGAGGAAGGATATGGTCGTGGAGATGAGTTTATCATCGAACGTTTACAGACTACCAACACACCAGTTTTCCTAGTCATAAATAAAATAGATCAAATTCACCCTGACCAACTTTTCTTACTAATCGACCAATATAAAAATCTATATGATTTTAAAGAAATTGTTCCAATCTCGGCCTTACAAGGAAATAATGTGGAAACGTTGCTTAAACAGATTAAAGCGTACTTGCCAGAAGGTCCACAATATTACCCTGCAGATCAGGTGACTGACCATCCTGAACGTTTTATCGTAACCGAATTAATTAGGGAAAAAGCACTGCACTTAACTAGAGAGGAAATTCCTCATTCAATTGCAGTTGTAATGGACTCTATGGAAAAACGAGGGGATGGCAATACAGTCTATATTGGAGCAACAATCATTGTAGAACGAGACTCTCAAAAAGGGATTATTATTGGGAAAAAAGGAAGTATGCTTAAAGAAATTGGTCAACGAGCAAGAGGTGACATTGAAGCGCTATTAGGATCAAAAGTATTTTTAGAACTGTGGGTTAAAGTTCAAAAAGACTGGAGAAACAGAATGACACAACTACGTGATTTTGGCTTTAATGAGGATGAATATTAAACATTCTACAAGTCCATAACAGGTCTAGTAAAAAAAATATCTGCCCAAAACCCTTTTTTAATGGGAAGTTACACATTTTAGCAAAATTTGTGTAACATGATTTATAAAGAAAAGGTCATGATAATGTTAAGGAATTGGATAGATATTGCTACTGTTAAATAACAGAAAGGTGGGGTTTTTATGTTAGATTTTACCTGGAAGGTGTTTAGCAATACAGGTAACATTGATACGTATCTTCTTTTTAAACAACTAGAACAGGAGAAGGAAGAAAGACCCGATATACAGGATGATGAACTAGCAGAAGCTGATTTTCCAATTTCGTGACTACATGCCTTTAAGAATAAAAACAAGCTATTAGAGCTTGTTGGATGGTGACTAGTTTGTTCCAAAAATGTGAAGGCATTGTCATTCGAACAACCGATTATGGTGAAAATAACAAAATTGTGACATTATATACCCGTGAATGGGGTAAGGTTGGTGTTATGGCTAGAGGAGCGAAAAAGCCGAGTAGCCGGCTCGCTTCTATTACCCAGCCTTTTACATACGGTTATTACTTAGTTCAAAGAAGTAATGGACTTGGTGGTTTGCAGCAAGGTGAAATTATTAAAACAATGAGAGGAATTCGAGAAGATATTTTTCTCACTGCACACGCCTCTTACATTGTTGAATTAACCGATAAAGCGACCGAAGATAAAAAGCCTAATCCCTACTTGTTTGAGCTGTTGTACCAAACATTACATTTTATGAACGAAGGTCTTGATTTAGACATACTTACCTTTATTTATGAAATGAAAATGCTGCAAGTCCTAGGATTACATCCTGTTTTAGACAGATGCTCAGCATGTGGAAGCACAGATGGCCAATTCTCTTTTTCAATCCGAGAAGGTGGCTTCCTCTGCCACAGATGCCTTCAAATTGACGCACACCATCTAAAAATATCCCAATCTACAGTAAAATTACTAAGAATCTTTTATTACTTTGACCTAAACAGACTGGGAAAAATAGATGTAAAAGAAGAAACAAAATCAGAAATAAAAAAAATTATTAGCACCTACTACGACGAATACTCTGGATTATCTCTAAAATCTAAACGATTCCTAAACCAAATGGACCATCTTCGTAATTCATTTTAAGTAAAAGCTTTTTTACTGAAGAGTGTTGTACCTATGTATTTACGGAGAGTGGATTGGAGCGGAAGGCATTGACTCCTGCGGGAGATAGAGGAAAGGTCGAGGAGGCTCGACTTCCTCCCCGATGGGAATTCGCTCTTGAAAAAGCCAGCAGTTGGGCTTTTTCATAATTCCCCGCGGAAAGCAAGTGCCTGCAGCGCAAAGAAACGGTGTAAGTTAAAAGTTTAGACATTTTTCAAGAAAAAGTTGACAACATACTCAAAAATGTTTTAAGCTATTTAAAAAATAAAACACGTAGAAGGAAAGTAGTACTTATTGCCGTCTATAAAAGCGAACCTAGGATAGTGTAAGCTAGGGTATAGACAAATAACGAAGGCGTTCTGGAGTGTTTACTCTTATAAAAGAGGCTTACCTTTTTAGGTGGCAAATAGGGTGGAACCGCGGGTAACTCTCGTCCCTATGTCTATTGCAGGCATAGAGCGAGAGTTTTTTATTTGTACATAAAAAGAATTTAAACTAGTTAACTACACTCGGAGGTGTACTGAAATGAATATTCAAGATATGATACTAACTCTTCAAAAGCACTGGTCAGATCAAGGTTGTATTCTAATGCAGGCATATGATGTGGAAAAAGGTGCGGGTACAATGAGTCCCTATACGTTTTTAAGAAGTCTAGGACCAGAGCCATGGAATGTAGCGTATGTAGAACCTTCTCGTCGACCAGCTGATGGCAGATATGGTGAAAATCCAAATCGTCTGTATCAGCATCACCAATTTCAAGTTATTATGAAACCGTCTCCTGATAATATTCAAGAACTATATCTTGATTCCCTAAAGGCTTTAGGTATTGATCCACTTCAACACGATATTCGATTTGTTGAAGATAACTGGGAAAACCCTTCATTAGGCTGTGCAGGTTTAGGTTGGGAAGTATGGTTAGACGGAATGGAGGTTACACAGTTTACCTATTTCCAACAAGTAGGAGGAATTGAATGTAAGCCAGTTTCAGTTGAAATTACGTATGGAGTAGAGAGGTTAGCTTCCTATATCCAAGATAAAGAGAATGTATTTGATTTAGAATGGACAAATGGTTTCACAGTTCGTGACATTTTCCTTCAACCGGAACACGAGCATTCGAAATATACGTTTGAGACATCTGATACTGAGATGCTTTTTAACTTATTTACGATTTACGAAAAAGAAGCACACCGTCAGATGGACGAAGGTCTTGTCCACCCTGCATATGATTATGTACTAAAATGTTCTCACACCTTTAACCAACTGGATGCCAAAGGTGCGATTTCAGTTACGGAGCGAACAGGATATATAGGTAGAGTAAGAAATTTAGCAAGAAAGGTTGCTCAAACCTTCTATCAAGAACGTGAAAAGCTTGGATTCCCAATGTTAAAAAACGAGGAGGGGAACACAAATGAATAACCGTGATTTGCTTTTAGAAATAGGATTAGAGGAAATGCCTGCTAGGTTTGTAACAGATGCAATGAATCAATTATCCTCTAAGTTAACAAATTGGTTTATGGAAAAGAATATTTCTTTTGACCAGGTGCATAGCTTTTCAACACCTAGAAGACTGGCAGTACTTGTAACTGGTGTTGCTGAAAAACAACAAGATGTTGATACTGAGGCAAAAGGACCGGCAAAAAAGATTGCTTTGGATGACAATGGAGAGTGGACAAAAGCTGCAATTGGATTTGCAAGGGGGCAAGGTGCTTCTGTTGAGGATATCTACTTTAAAGAAATAAATGGAGTAGAGTATGTGCATGTCAGAAAATTTGTTAAGGGTCTAGATACAAAAGATACGTTAAACGAGTTAGCTCAGCTTATTAGAGAGATGAGTTTCCCAAAGAATATGCGTTGGGGAAATGAAGATCTTAAGTTTGTAAGACCTATCAAATGGGTGGTAACTCTATTTGGTAATGAAATTATACCTTTGACAATTTCGACTGTTACAAGTGACCGTAAAACATGGGGACACCGATTCCTTGGTGAACAAATTGAGCTTCAGAACTCATCAGACTATGAAAAAGCGATGCTTTCACAGTATGTTATTGTAGATTCATTGGAAAGAAAAGAAGCAATTGTTAATCAAATTAAGAGCTTAGAGTTTGATAATAACTGGATTGTTCCAATTGATGAAGATTTACTTGAAGAGGTAAATAATTTAGTTGAATATCCAACAGCTTTATTTGGTAAATTTGAGGAGGAATTCTTAGGTTTGCCAGAAGAAGTGCTAATTACTTCAATGAAAGAACATCAACGTTATTTTCCAGTAAAAGATCAAAATGGTAAATTATTGCCGTATTTTATAACCATTCGAAACGGTGACCATAAGCACATTGAAACAGTTGCAAAGGGAAATGAAAAAGTTTTACGAGCAAGACTTTCTGATGCTGACTTCTTCTATAAAGAAGATCAAAAGTTAAAAATTGATGTTTTAGTTAAAAAGCTTGACTCAATTGTTTATCATGTGGAATTAGGCTCAATAGGTGATAAGGTACGTCGTGTAAAGGAGCTTTCAGTGACACTCTCTTCACTAGTAGGACTAAGTGATGATGAATTAAGTAAGGTAGAGAGAGCAGCTGAAATTTGTAAGTTTGACTTAGTTACTCATATGGTTTATGAATTTCCTGAGCTACAAGGCTTTATGGGAGAGAGATATGCAAAACTAAGTGGTGAAAATGATGAAGTAGCACTAGCTATTAACGAGCATTATATGCCACGTCACTCAGAAGATACAGTGCCGACTTCTCATACGGGTGCAATTGTAAGCATAGCAGATAAGTTAGATACGATTATTGGTTGCTTCTCCATCGGCTTAATTCCTACAGGCTCCCAGGATCCTTATGCACTTCGCAGACAGGCAGCTGGAATTGTTCAAATTCTGTTAGATAAGAATTGGGATATATCATTAGAAGTTCTATTACAAACAGCATTAGAACAATTTAATCAACAGCAAAAAGGCAAACGTGAAACAAATGAAGTCTATGAAGAGTTACTTCAATTCTTTAAGATGAGACTCAAAAATATTCTATCTGATAATATGATACGCTATGATATTACAGAGGCTGTTTTAGGAACAAACCTTGGAAACATCAGCTACTTTGTAAATAGAGCGAAGGTGTTAGAAAAAGAAAAAGAAACACCTTCATTTAAAGGGGCCATTGAGTCACTCAGTAGGGTCATAAATATCTCTAAGAAAGGCACTAAGCTAGAGATTAACCCTTCTCTATTTGCTTCAGAGCAAGAAAAAGAGTTATATGAGAAGTATAATCAAATTGCGAGCCAAGTTGAAACTGCTACGATTAAGAGAGATGCCAATGAGGCATTCGAACTTCTATGTTCACTACAACCTTATATTGATAATTACTTTGATCATACAATGGTAATGGCTGAAGATGAAGTTGTTAAAAATAACCGATTAGCACAAATGGTACATCTTGCTGATATCATTAAATTATTTGCAGATACAAATGCAATTCTTGTAAAATAAAATGAACAATAATGGAGCCTGCTATCAGGCTCCATTTATTTTTTTTGCAATTCAATGTATTCTTAAAAAAGTAATTAGTATATAATATTTATATATAGTATAGCCTTTTTAATGGAATTGAGCGGTACATATTAATTGTTATTGATCGGTGGTGATTACAATCGAACTAAATAAAAGGCAAGAGAAAATTTTACAGATAGTAAAGGATGATGGCCCTATTACGGGGGAACATATTGCCGATAGACTTAATTTAACGAGGGCCACCCTAAGACCGGATTTAGCTATCTTAACAATGGCCGGTTATTTAGATGCCAGACCGCGGGTAGGGTATTTTTATACAGGAAAAACAGGAGCTCAATTATTCTCAGATAAAATAAAAAAAATGGTTGTTAAGGATTATCAATCGATCCCTGTTGTTGTCAATGAGAGTGTATCAGTTTACGATGCTATTGTAACAATGTTTTTAGAGGATGTAGGAACGTTATTTGTAGTAGATGAAAATTCTGTTCTAGTGGGTGTTCTCTCTAGAAAGGATTTGTTACGTGCTAGTATAGGTAAGCAGGAGCTTTCATCCATTCCTGTAAACATCATCATGACAAGAATGCCAAATATTACAATGTGTGACCGAGAGGACCTTTTGGTAGATGTAGCTGAGAAATTAATCGAGAAACAAATAGATGCACTTCCAGTTATAAGAGAAACTGAGCATGGCTTTATGGTAGTAGGACGTATAACGAAAACGAATATTACAAAAGCATTCGTATCCTTAGCAGGAGAAGAAATAATATAACGATCTAAACTGCAAATGGGGGGATATCATGAATAGAATTATTTATGTTGTATCAGATTCAGTAGGAGAAACTGCCGAACTAGTTGTAAAGGCAGCAATTAGTCAATTTAATAATTCAGCCACTGAGATAAAAAGAGTACCGTATGTCGAAGATAAAGGGACGATCTCAGAAGTCATTTCGTTAGCTAAGATGAACAGCGCTATAATCGCTTTTACTCTCGTAGTCCCAGAGCTTCGTAACTTTTTAATCCAAGAAGCGAAGATAGCGGGAGTAACAGTATTTGACATAATTGGACCTTTAATTGACAATATGCAAGGTTTATATGGGTTAACTCCTAGGCATGAACCTGGATTGGTTAGAAAGCTTGACGAAGATTACTTTAAAAAAATTGAAGCTATTGAATTTGCAGTAAAATATGATGATGGACGAGACCCTCGAGGGATTTTACGAGCGGATATTATTTTAGTAGGAGTTTCTAGAACATCAAAAACACCTTTATCTCAATATTTAGCACATAAGCGATTAAAAGTAGCAAATGTTCCACTTGTTCCTGAGGTAGATCCTCCCGAAGAACTGTTTCTAGTTCCACCACATAAATGTATCGGATTGAAAATTAGCCCAGAGAAATTAAATGATATTAGAAGAGAACGCCTAAAGTCCCTAGGTTTGGATGATCAGGCAATCTATGCAAACATTGACCGGATTAAAGAAGAGTTAGACCACTTTGAGAGAGTCATAAATAAAATTGGCTGTGATGTCATTGATGTAACGAAAAAGGCCGTTGAAGAAACCGCCAATATTATTCTGCAACAGATAAATAAGAAAAATAGATAAGCACATATCCCCAGGATATGTGTTTTCTTTTATTAAAAAATGGGTAAAAAAATATAGTAGAAAACGATAGCGGTTTAGAGAAATATATATTATAATAAAAAATTGTGATTAAATGTATAATTTTAGGTTTAGACTAGGCATGTATCGAATAAACTATATATTGAAAGTTGTCAAGTGTTAAGGCTGAAAAAATATATTATATTAATATCTTTGTCTAAATCTGAAGGGGTTATATAGGATAATCCCTCAATTTCATGTTGTCGTTTGAATGGAGGTTAAATTCATAATAATTCTTTTACATGAAAAGAGGGAAACGCTGGAGTGATGTAGAATAGAGAATTATGACGAAAAAAAGCACAGTTTTTTGTCGATGCTGATGCATGTCCAGTAAAAACAGAGATACTTACGATTGCAAATACATATCAAATGGAAGTTATAATCTCATAAAGGTTCCTATGAAATTGGAGGAACATGTGTTTATGTAGTTGCAATAAAGGAAACTGTTGACTTATATATATTGAATCATGCTAAACACAAGACATTGAATTAAGGATATGGGTATGATCCTACATCTAAGATATTTGTCTGCTATGGAACGACGGACCGGAAACCATTTAAAGGTCCTAAGACATTTTCAGAAGATGATAGAAATCAGTTTATCATATCATTCGAAAAAAAAATGTCGAAATGTGCAGGAAATCAAGAATTAAAAAGAGAATACTTATTACGGAGATGTTTAATATGGGATATCGAATTCCTGAAGAAACTATCGAAAAAATTCGCCATTCTGTAGACATTGTTGACGTAATCAGTGAATATGTTCAATTGAAGAAACAAGGAAGAAACTATTTCGGTCTTTGTCCGTTTCATGGAGAAAGTACGCCGTCTTTCTCTGTCTCTCCAGATAAACAAATTTATCACTGTTTTGGCTGTGGAGCAGGAGGCAATGCATTATCTTTCATAATGGACATTGATGGGATAACTTTTACCGAAGCAGCCAAGCGCTTAGCTGACAGGGTAAATATAGAATTACCTAATCTAGAAACTGATCCTATTCATCCACAGAAACAACAGGACTCTACCATGATGATAGAGGCTCATGAACTTCTAAAGAAATTCTACCATCATTTATTGGTAAATACAAAAGAGGGTGAGCACGCACTTGATTACCTGCTTAATCGAGGATTTTCGATGGAGGAAATCGAAAAGTTCGAAATCGGTTTTGCATTAGACTCTTGGGACTTTGCATCTAAATTTCTTGTTCAAAGAGGTTTTAAGCAGGAGATGATGGAAAAGGCAGGATTAATTATTAAAAAAGAGTCAGACGGCTCTTACTTTGATCGTTTTCGAAATAGGATCATGTTTCCTATATGGGATCATCAAGGAAAAACAATTGCTTTTTCAGGTCGTGTCCTAGAAACAAATACAAGAGAACCTAAGTATTTAAACAGTCCTGAAACAATCATCTTTAATAAAAGTAAAACATTGTATAACTTTCATAATGCTAGGCCGTTTATGAGAAAGAATGAACAGGTTGTTCTTTTTGAAGGTTTTATGGATGTTATATCTGCTAATAGAGCTGATATACCATATTCAATTGCAACAATGGGTACTTCTTTAACAGAAGAGCAGGCCAAGATGATTCGAAGGAATGTTGAATCTGTAACGATTTGTTATGACGGTGACTCAGCCGGAATTGAAGCCACTGTTAGAGCAGCTGCCATTTTAAAAGATATAGGTTGTTATGTGAAAGTTGCTTCAATGCCTGAAGGATTAGACCCTGATGACTACGTCAAGAAGTATGGACCAGAGCACTTTAAAGGTGATGTAATAGGGGCAAGCCTAACTCTTATGGCATTCAAGATGAGATATTTTCGAAAAGGTAAGAACCTTCAAGATGAAGGAGAAAAAATTAAATATATCCAATTGGTCCTAAATGAAATTGGAAAACTTGACAATGCGGTTGAAAAAGACCACTACCTTAGAACACTATCGAATGAATTCTCAATCTCACTTGATGCTCTAAAAGAGCAACACGAACAAATTAATAAATCTTTGCAAAATAAAAAGGATAATGATGATAGGAACAGAAATAATATACCTAGAAAACCATTATTAGCGAAAAAGCTTTTACCTGCTTATCATAATGCAGAAAGATTATTAATTGCCCATATGTTAAGAGATAAAGACATTACTTATAAGGTTCATGATGCACTTCAAGGTGACTTCAATATTGAAGAGCACCGAGCAATTGTATTATACCTTTACGCATATTATGAAGAAGGTAATGATCCCGATATTGGAACATTTATTCAAAGATTGAATAATGAAAAGCTTAAGAGTGTAGTAACTGAAATTGCGATGCAATCTATTAATGAAGAAGTTTCTGAGCTAGAATTGACAGATTATATAAAACAGGTGTTGAAACATCAGAAATTGTCAATGATAAAAGAAAAAGAAGTTGCTCAACAAGAAGCCGAACGTCAGAGCGATTTCAAAAGAGCAGCAACTATTGCAATGGAAATTTTACAATTAAGAAGAACCATCAATAGCAGATGATTAAAGACCTCTATAAGCATATTAGTTTGGAAGGAGGGGAACTTATGGCTGAAAAATCAGCACGTTCAAAAGAAATGGATACTGAATATACAATTGAGCAAGTAAAAGACCAATTAACTGAGTTAGGTAAAAAACGTGGTGTATTAACATACGAAGAAATAGCTGAAAAAATGTCTGGGTTTGAAGTGGAATCAGATCAACTAGACGAATATTATGAGTTCCTAGGAGAACAGGGTGTTGAATTGTTAGGTGAAGGAACTGATGATGAGGATGAGGATGATCCAAAAATTCAGGATTTAGCAAAAGAGGAAGAATTTGACCTTAATGACCTAAGTGTTCCTCCTGGAGTGAAAATAAATGACCCTGTACGTATGTACCTAAAAGAGATTGGTCGTGTTGATTTATTATCAGGTGAGGAAGAAATTGTACTTGCTGAGCGAATTGAAAAAGGTGACGAGGAAGCTAAGCGACGTCTAGCTGAGGCCAACCTACGACTTGTAGTAAGTATTGCAAAACGCTATGTAGGTAGAGGTATGCTATTCCTAGACTTAATCCAAGAAGGTAACATGGGCTTAATTAAAGCAGTTGAAAAGTTCGATTATCGCAAGGGCTTTAAATTTAGTACCTATGCTACATGGTGGATTCGTCAGGCAATTACTCGTGCTATCGCTGACCAAGCAAGAACAATCCGTATCCCGGTTCATATGGTAGAAACCATTAATAAACTGATTCGTGTACAAAGACAGCTTCTTCAGGATTTAGGCCGTGAACCTTCTCCAGAAGAAATAGCTGAAGATATGGACTTAACTCCAGAAAAAGTAAGAGAAATTCTTAAGATTGCTCAGGAGCCTGTATCATTAGAAACACCAATTGGTGAAGAAGATGACTCTCATTTAGGTGACTTTATTGAAGACCAAGATGCAACTTCTCCTTCTGAACATGCTGCTTACGAGTTATTAAAAGAGCAATTAGAAGATGTACTTGATACGTTAACAGACCGTGAAGAAAATGTCCTTCGTTTACGCTTTGGGTTAGATGACGGCAGAACACGAACTCTTGAAGAAGTAGGAAAAGTATTCGGAGTTACAAGAGAACGTATACGACAAATTGAAGCTAAAGCACTTCGTAAACTACGTCATCCAAGTCGAAGCAAAAGACTTAAAGACTTTTTAGAATAATCCTAAAAAATTAATTTACAATTTAAAGTTTACTTCATACAATTGAGGTAAACTTTTTTGTCTTTTGAGGAGAAAACATGGACCATAATCGAAAAGAAATAATTGTAAAAGAAATCAAGCTCTGGAAACAAAGTAAGTTATTACCCGAACACTACTGTGATTTCTTATTAACTTTATATACTGAAGGTGAGGAAGAAATTAAGAAGAGTAAGGTCACTACAAATTTTAAGGATATACTCATGGCCCTTTTACTCATCTCTTTATTACCTGTAACACTTCTTGTCATTTATTTTACTGAAATGTATTTCGTTTTGCAAATGCCTATTTTCATTATTTTTATAATAATCTGTCTAATTAGTGCTTTTTTCTTAAAAAATAACTTTTTAAAACAACTATCTTACATAATCTTTGCATTACTTTTTTTAATAACAACGATTGAAATAGGTGGATATTACTTTAAAGAAAACGTAGTTGTGTTAAGTATCATCATCGTTTTCAATTGCCTTTTATGGTTGTTAACAGGACTTAAAATGAAACAAAAGTACTTTATAATTGCAGGAGTAATTGGTTTGATTTTACTAATTGTAGCATTTTTCATATAAAAATGCATTTTTAAAATGTTGTGAATATTGTTCAATTAACGATATAATAGATATTGTAAACGGATACATATCGTTAGGGGGATTAAAATGAACTTTGATTTAACAACAGAACAAAAGCTAATTTTGCGCACAATTCGTGAGTTTGCTGATGCAGAAGTTGCTCCTGAAGCAGAGTCACGTGATAGAGAAAAAAGGTTTCCTAAGGAAATATTCACCCAATTATCTGAGTTAGGAATGATGGGATTACCGTTTCCAGAGGAATATGGTGGAGCGGGTGCAGATACAGTCAGCTTTGCAATTGTTGTTGAGGAGCTAAGCAGAGCTTGTGGATCCACAGGTATCACCTATTCAGCACATATTTCACTAGGTGGAGCACCTATTCATATGTTTGGTACAGAAGAACAAAAGCAAAAGTATTTAACTCCAATTTGTACGGGTGAATCTTTTGGTGCTTTTGGACTTACTGAACCCAATGCTGGGTCTGACGCTGGTGGCACACAAACAGAAGCAATAGAAGATGGAACTGATTTTGTGATAAACGGTAATAAATGTTTTATTACAAACGCAAGTTATGCAAATCATTTAGCATTGACAGCGATCACTGGTCGTGATGGTGATAAAAAAGAAATTAGTGCGATTATTGTTCCAACCGATGCTAAAGGTTTTTCAATCATCGATAATTATGAAAAGATGGGACTCCACTCCTCCAATACAACTGAACTTGTTTTAGAGGATGTAAGAGTTCCACAAGAGAACCTTTTAGGTGCTCGAGGAGAAGGATTTAAACAGTTCCTTAAAACTCTCGATGGAGGAAGAATAGGTATCGGTGCAATGGGTGTGGGTATTGCTCAGGCAGCGTATGAAAAAGCACTAGCCTATGCAAAAGAAAGAAGACAATTTGGTCGTTCTCTTTCAAATTTCCAAGCGATTCAATTTAAATTAGCAGATATGGCAATGAAAATTGAGCTAGCTCGTACTATGGTTTATAAAGCTGCATGGTTAAAGGACCAAGGCAGACCATTCGGTAAAGAAGCTGCAATGTGTAAGCTATATGCGTCTGAAATTTGTATGGAGGTTACAAGTCAAGCTATACAAATTCATGGTGGATACGGCTACATGAGAGAATATCAAGTTGAGAGATTTATGCGTGATGCAAAACTTCTTGAAATAGGAGAAGGCACGTCCGAAGTTCAACGAATGGTAATCGCTCGTTCCCTAGGCTGCTAGACTATCCTTAGCAAGATATGGTTATAATAAAATAGAAAAGAGTAAAAAGCTTCTTCTTCTTTGGACGAAGCTTTTTCTTATTTATGCTAAAACATATTATTAATATTGTATTACTGTATTGATTTCAGCGGAAGGCACGAGACTCCTGCGGGATATCCGGAGCGTCAAAGTGAGACCCCACAGGCGCAAAGCGCCGAGGAGGCTCACGGACCGCCCGCGGAAAGCGAGTGCTTTCCGCTGAAATCAACAGGTGTATTTAGAAACTGTTTTTGACGAAAATGTGAATTATTTATAAATAAAGAAGATTGAAACTTTTATTTTACGTATAACTTGTACATTTAGGTCTAGCACTTCTTACAGTTTTGGAGTAAAATAGTTATTGTTTGGATTAAATAATTAACGATATATCTACAAGCATTTTTACATAAGGGAGGTTATTTATTATGAATCGTAATCCATTAATTCCTTTCGCGTTAATTGGAATTTTAGGTCTTGGACTTATGTTTGTTCTATCTTTTGTTGGATTAAATAACATGGACGAAATTGCAAGTGATGGTGAAGAGGCTCCTCAATCCGAAACAGCTGCAGCATCTCCTGAAGAAATTTACCAACAGCAATGCTTAGCATGTCATGGTGCCGATTTTAATGGTGGAGTTGGTCCTGCACTTTTAGGTGTTGGTGATAGACTATCTAGCGAAGAAATTCAAGATATCATAAAAAATGGTAAAGGAATCATGCAAGGTGGTTTAGTACCAAATGATAAGCTTGAAGAATTTACTGCTTGGTTAATGGAAGTAAAATAATAACTGATAGAGTCCTTTGCCTATGTAAAGGACTCTTTTTTTTGCCCATATAAATTTGCATATACTATAATTGTTTGTAATGATATGTAGTAGAAGATTATGGAGAGAAGTGGTGTTTCAATGAATGAATTAAGATTATCAAAAAGGCTGGAGACAGTAGCTAACTATATTCCTAAAAATTCAATTTTGGCTGATATAGGTTCAGACCATGCATACTTGCCTTGTTTTGCCTCTCTGAGAGGCTCTATTAAAAAGGGAATAGCTGGAGAAATCACCGAAGGTCCACTACAATCTGCAAAAGAGCAAGTAGCTAAGTCTGGTCTCTCAGAAATGATTGATGTTAGAAAAGGAGACGGCCTAGAGGTTATTGAACCAAATGAAGTAACTTGTATAACGATTGCAGGAATGGGAGGAACCTTAATTAGAAGTATTCTCGAAAAAGGGAAAGCAAAGTTAACGGGTGTCGAAAGGCTTATCCTTCAGCCAAATATTGGTGCACACAGAATAAGAGAATGGCTTTTAGATAATGGCTGGGAACTAACGGCAGAAGAAATTCTAGAAGAAGATGGAAAGATCTATGAAATTTTAGTCTCAGATAAAGGGAATCCGAAAACACCTTATGATTCAATAGAAGCAGGAGTTCTTCTAGGGCCATTTTTGATGAAAGAAAAAAATGAAGTATTTATTAAAAAATGGATAAACGAATTAAATCACTGGGAAAAAATTATCTCCCAGTTAGAACATGCTGAAAAAACTGAAGAAAATAACAAAAGAAAAGAAGAGTTAATACATAACAGTAACATCGTAAGGGAGGTATTAAAGTGAGTAAAATACCTAATGGATTTGAAATCATTCAGTTGTTTGAGAAGTATTCACCTAAGGCATATGCAGTAGAAGGAGATAAAATTGGCCTGCAAATTGGGACATTAAATAAACCTATTCGTAATATCATGATTGCTTTAGATGTACTAGAGAATGTGATTGATGAAGCAATTGAAAAGAATGTAGATCTCATCATTGCACATCATCCACCTATTTTTCGTCCTTTAAAGTCAGTGATCACTGACCAACCAGCAGGAAAAATTGTTGAAATGTGCATAAAACATGATATCGCTGTGTATGCTGCACATACAAATCTAGATGTAGCGAATGGTGGAGTCAATGATATGTTGGCAGAAGCACTAAATTTACAAGATGTTGAAGTGTTATCTCCAACCTATGAGGACTCATTAAAGAAGTTAGTTGTGTATGTTCCAGAAACTGATGCTGATACGGTTCGAGAAGCTATTGGTAATGCTGGTGCAGGGGCTATCGGTAATTATAGCTATTGTACTTTTAATACATCCGGAACAGGAACTTTTTTACCTAATGGATCTGCGAATCCAGTTATTGGCCAAATCGGTAAATTAGAACAAGTAAACGAGGTTAAAATCGAAACGATTATTCCTGCTTCCCTTCAAAGAAAAGTAATTTCTGCCATGATAAAGGCCCATCCTTACGAGGAAGTGGCATATGATATTTACCCTCTTGATAATAAGGGCGTTGAATTAGGCTTAGGTCGAGTGGGGAAAATCAAACAGGAACAAACCATCGCAGAGTTTGCAGACTTTGTAAAAGAAGCATTAGATGTTGATGGTGTTCGCATAGTAGGGAACTTGGATGCAAAGGTAAAAAAGGTAGCAGTCCTTGGCGGAGATGGTAATAAATACATAACGAGTGCGAAGTTCAAAGGTGCCGATGTATATGTGACTGGTGATATCTACTACCATGTCGCCCATGACGCAATGGCCATGGGATTAAACATCATCGATGCAGGACATTATATCGAAAAGATTATGAAGCAAGGGGTAACAAAGGTCTTAGGAACTCTTTGTGATGAAAATAAATACAAAGTTAACATTTTCCCTTCTGCAGCGGATACGAACCCTTTTACATTTAGGTAAAAAGTGTCGGCTACAGTACATCTTGATTTATGCTGTAGGCACCCGCTTTCCGCGGGGAATCATGAAAAAGCCCAATTTCCGGCTTATTCAACATCGGATTCTCATCGGGCGGTCCATGAGCTCGCATTCGCTCCTGAGGGATCTCACATTGACGTGTATTTTCAAAAGTTACATAAACAAAAATCAGTTTATGTGCCCTCAAGCAAGCAAAATAGCCAAAGAGAGGTCACTTAAATTAGTATATGAGCCCTCAAGCGAGCAAAAAAGCCAAAGAGAGGTCTCATTAATTAGTATATGAGCCCTCAAGCGAGCAAAAAAGCCAAAGAGAGGTCTCATTAATTAGTATATGAGCCCTCAAACGAGCAAAAAAGCCAAAGAGAGGTCACATAAACCAGTTTATGTGACCTTGAGCGAGCAAAAAAGCCAAAGAGAGGTCACATAAACCAGTTTATGAGCCCTTAAGCAAGCAAAAAAGCCAAAGAGAGGTCACATAAATCAGTTTATGAGCCCTCGAGCGAGCAAAATAACCAAGAGAGGTCACATAAACCAGTTTATGAGCCCTCAAGTAAGTAAAAAAGCCAAATAGAGGTCACATAAATCAGTTTATGAGCCCTCAAGCAAGCAATTAAAAAAGAGCATTTCCCATAGAAGAGGTGAATGCTCTTTTGAAATTTATTGTGTTTACGACTTTACTTTAGGCAAAATCTTATGAAGCGGAACCTTTCTCTCAAGTTCCCATTCCTTTTCATCACTTGGATCATATTGCTCTAAAAACGTAATAACCTCTTTTGTTATCGGGGTAGGCGTAGAAGCACCTGCAGTAACAGCTACTGTTTTTGCCCCTTTTAACCACTCAAGCTTTAGCTCACTTAAATCTGCAATACGATAAGCTTTCGTTCCAGCAATCTCTTCAGAAACTTGGGCCAATCGATTTGAGTTATTACTCTTAGGATCCCCAACTACAATTGTTACATCTGCTTCACCAGCTTGCTCTGCTACTGCTTCTTGTCGCACCTGTGTAGCCATACAGATTTCACGATGCACTTCAGTTTGTGGATACTTCTCTTTTACCTTTTGCATTACATCTGCAACATCCCATTGGCTCATAGTCGTTTGGTTAGTAACGACAATTTTGTCACTATCTAACGATAATTGATTAACGTCTTCTTCCGTTTCAACAAGATGAACATGGGTCGGAGCAACTCCGACAGCACCCTCTGGCTCAGGATGTCCCTTCTTGCCAATATAAATAATTTGGAAGCCCTCAGCAACCTTTTCTTTAATTAAGTCATGTGTGCGAGTAACATCTGGACACGTTGCATCAATCGTAACCAAACCTTTATCTCTCGCTAGTTTCTTTACTTCTGGAGACACACCGTGCGCTGTAAAGATAACTGTACCTTCCGTAACCTGGTCCAGAATTTCTAATCGGTTTGCACCATCTAATGTGATAATACCTTCATCTATAAATGCATCAGTAACATGCTTATTGTGAACAATCATTCCTAATATATAAATGGGCCTAGGCAAATTTTTATCTAAAGCAGCATTTTTTGCAATAACCATTGCATCTACAACACCATAACAATAACCTCGTGGTGCGATTTTAATGACATCCATGTATTCTCCTCCTTTAGACTAATGGTAAAGGAACGATTAACTTTTGTTCGACCCGTTCTTTCGCCAAAATAATCTTCTAATCTCTTATTATTATATCGGAGTAAGGAGAATAATACAAAGCATGATATACTATTGTTATGACAACTTAAACATAGAGCTTAGGTAACGAAGCTTTCTGTTCAGTTGATTTTCTTTTAGTGGTTGTGGCTTCCTTCTCTTTAGGAACTTCCCTTTCCTTAACTTCTTTTTTTCTAATTGAAGCTTCTACATCTTTGCCTTCTTCAGCATTAACAGTTTCTGAATCATTATTATTAAGTTCCTTATAAATCTTATACATTGCGGGAATATTTCTAACTAAAGGACCGTACTGCTGTACCATTGGTCCAACCGTTTCAGCCATTTTTAAAGCCTTTTGAACGTTACCTAACATACCACTAAGGTTTGCAGGATTTGCAAGACCTTGAATAGTCGAGGGATTAAACATTCCTTGAGCAGCTGAAGGGTTCGCTACTCCTTGCATAGGTGAAGAAGAAGCACCTGAAAATAGTCTTTTTAACAGACCACCTGCACCACGACTAGCCATTTGCTGTGGTTGAAAGCCACCGCCGAATGGGTTTTGCATAGGAAATCCTTGCATTGGAGGTATTTGTCTTCCTGGAAACATATTTTTCCTCCTTTCATTGTTAATGACATAAGTAAAAAGTATCAAAATAATTACAGATACCCTCTTAGTTACAATATGCTAATGTGTAGTAGAATGTTTAAAATCAGGAAATATTAGGCTCGGTTTATGGTTTTTTGGAAAAAAATCATTTATAATGAGAAATTAGGTTTAATTGTTCGTATATGTCGAAAAATAACTAATAATAAATAATTGATAAATGAGGTTACTACTATTATGGAAAATAATCAATTTGAGCGTTTTGAATTTCAACCTTTTATTATGGAGGCACTGGCGGAACTAAAATTTACAAAACCAACAGATATACAGGAGCGTCTTATTCCTTCTATTCAACGTGGTGAAAGTGCAATTGGTCAATCGCAAACAGGTACTGGTAAAACTCACGCATACCTTCTGCCTTTGCTAAACAAAATTAATCCTTCTTTACAAGAAGTACAAGCAGTGATTACAGCTCCGACTAGAGAATTAGCTACCCAAATCTATCAGGAAGTTCTTAAGGTTATTAAAAATTGCTCACCAGATGAACAGATCACAGCGAAAAATTTTGTTGGTGGAACGGATAAACAAAGGGCGATTGATAAATTAAAAACACAGCCACACATTGTTGTTGGAACTCCAGGAAGAATCAACGATCTTACTAAAGAAAATGCATTGTTAGTACATACAGCAACAACGATTGTAATTGACGAGGCTGATTTAATGCTCGATATGGGCTTTATAGAGGATGTAGACCAAGTTGCAGCAAAAATGCCTGAGAAGATTCAAATTCTTGTTTTCTCAGCAACAATTCCAGAAAAACTTAAGCCTTTCTTAAAAAAGTACCTTGATAATCCTAAATATACACACGTGGCACCAAAGCAAGCGACAGCAGCAAAAGTGGAGCATGTGTTAGTTCCATTAAGACACCGTAACAAACTTAAACTTTTACATGATATGCTCAAAGCATATAACCCTTATTTAGCAATTGTTTTTACAAATACAAAAAAAATGGCTGATGAAGTGGCAGATGGTTTACTTGAAAAAGGTCTTAAAGTAGGGAGAATTCATGGAGGATTGTCTCCGCGTGACCGTAAGAAAGTAATGAAGCAAATAAGTGATTTAGAGTTTCAATATGTTGTAGCTACAGACCTTGCGGCAAGGGGAATTGACATTGAAGGTGTAAGTCACGTAATCAACTATGAGTTACCTTCTGATTTAGATTTTTATATCCATCGAGTAGGTCGAACTGCAAGAGCGGGTTATTCTGGTATAGCTGCCACGATATATGAACTATCAGATGAGGATGCCTTAAATAAACTAGAAAAATTAGGAATCACATTTACAAATCTTGACCTAGAGAAAAATGAATGGGTCAAACTTGGTGAAAGAAATAAACGTAAAAATAGACAAAAACAAGATGATGAAGTAGAAAGACAAGCAAGAAGTGCTGTTAGAAGACCGAGTAAAGTAAAACCTGGTTATAAGAAAAAAATGACGAGGGAAATGGAACAATTTAAAAAGCGCCAAAGAAGAGTGAAAAGAAAATAGAACGTTGATGGGATTGGAGTGTTTCGAATGATAAAGCTTGGCTCACATGTATCAATGAGTGGGAAAGATATGCTATTGGCAGCAAGTACTGAGGCTGTTTCATATGGAGCAAATACCTTTATGATTTATACAGGTGCACCTCAAAATACTAGAAGAAAAAAAATAGAAGACCTTAACATAGATGCTGGATTAGCACACATGAAGGAAAATGGAATTGACGAGATTATCGTTCATGCTCCTTATATTATTAATATTGGAAACTCAACTAATCCTTCAACTTTTGAGCTTGGAGTAAACTTTCTGCGTTCGGAAATAGAGCGTACATACGCGCTAGGTGCTAGACAAATTGTACTTCATCCTGGTGCTCACGTAGGTGCAGGTGCTGAATGTGGGATTCAGAAAATCATTGAGGGATTAAATGAAGTTGTTACTTCAGATCAAGAAGTACAAATTGCTTTAGAGACGATGGCGGGGAAAGGGTCTGAATGTGGAAGTTCATTTGAGGAAATTGCCAAAATTATTGATGGTGTGAAACATAATGAAAAAATCTCGGTATGTTTTGATACGTGTCACACACACGATGCAGGCTATGACATTGTGGAAGATTTTGACGGTGTATTAAATGAGTTTGATAAGTTGATTGGAATAGATCGACTTAAGGTTCTACACATTAATGATAGCAAAAATGAACGTGGGGCAAGAAAAGATAGACATGAAAACATCGGTTTCGGTAACATTGGCTTTTCTGCACTTAGCTACATCGTTCATCATCCACAGTTAACGAGTGTTCCCAAAATTTTAGAAACTCCATTTGTTGGGGAAGACAAAAACAATAAAAAAGCACCATACAAATTTGAAATTGAGATGTTAAAGGGAAAAGAATTTGACTCTGAACTTTTAACAAAAATCAGTAACTCATAAAAGTATAATGTAATTGAACAATAAAAACTGTCAAGTTAAATATCTTGACAGTTTTTGTTTCATTTCATATGGATTACAATAATTGATTGAATAAAGTATTCAACTGTCTTGCTACCTCAGGACTAGTAATTCGGGCAACCTGCTTTAGGAGCCTATGTCGTTCGTTATCATCAAATAGATTTATGTTTTTTCCGCGGATCAATTTAACAATTTCTTTTGCCTGATTTCGATTTATAGCGACTTGATATTGCTGACTATAAGATAAAAGTTCGTCTACAGTAATAGAATTCATTTTTTTATTAATAATGTTTTTAAATAAACTCATCCCTTATTCTCACCTCTATGTTTACATTATGAGATAGTCTTAAAATATGTGAGAAAAAATTAGAGAAGAGTTTGTAATTATCCTCAAAGGAAAAGGTATTGTATAATATATGTTAATGAAATAGGAACGAGTAGGGGGATTTATGGCGCACAAACAACATAAAAAAGAAGGATTAGTTAGTATTGTATATAGAATTATCATGATTATTTTTGGTGCTGGTCTAGCTGCAGTATCAATTGAATTATTTTTAGTACCTAACAAGATCATTGATGGCGGAGTAATCGGAATTTCTCTTATCTTAGACTATTTAACACCTTCATACATAAGCTTCGCACTATTAATTATCGTACTAAATTTACCCTTTATGTATTACGGTTATAAATTCATCGGAAAAACCTTTATGTGGTCTTCCTTATTAGCAATTGGCGCTTTGGCAATAATCGAAACAATCTTACACCATGTAGAACCATTTACGAATGAGCCCATTTTAGCTACCGTTTTTGGGGGCTTAATCCTTGGAGTGGGAGTAGGCTTAGTCATTCGACACGGTGGGGCAATGGACGGTACCGAAATACTAGGGATTTTATTGACTAAAAAGCTACCATTCTCCGTCGGTGAGTTTATTATGTTTATTAATATTTTTATCTTTTTATGGGCAGCCTTCGTATTTGGTCCAGAACAAGCGATGTACTCTGTTATGACCTACTACATTGCCTTTAAAACTATCGATACAGTAATTCAGGGATTAGATGAAACGAAGGCAGCATTTATTGTTTCTGATGAGTATGATGAGATATCTGATGCAATACTAGACCGACTAGGGAGAGGGACAACAAAGTTGAAAGGTAAAGGTGGCTTTACTGACAAGGACAAGGATGTAATTTATGTTGTTATCACTCGTTTAGAGGTAACTAAACTTAAATCACTAATTCATGAGGTCGATCCAAATGCCTTTATCACAATAATGGACACCCATGAAGTAAAGGGTGGAAAATTTAAATCAGCTATTCATTAACAACTAGCCCCTTTCTTTACAAAAGGTTGAGTGTCATGTATACTTGTAAATCGGAATGATTCTTAAAAACTGAAAAGGTGATTTCATGCAAGACCATAACCTAATATTAGAAATCGATCATCTGTATTATCGATATGAAAAGCAAAATGTGCTTGAAGATATACATTTAACTGTACCAAAAGGTGCTTTTTTAGGTTTAGTAGGACCAAATGGTTCTGGAAAATCAACGTTGTTAAAGTGCTTACTAGGACTTTTAAAGCCACAAAAAGGCACGATAAAGCTATTTGGTACAGATATTCACTCGTTTAAGAACTGGCACAAAATTGGATTTGTCTCACAAAAAGCAAATAGTTTTAACTCAGGCTTTCCTGCTACAGTTTTCGAAGTTGTAGCTAGTGGTTTAACATCAAAACTTGGATTATTTAAATTCTTAGGTAAAGAAAATAAGCAATTGGTGACAGAGGCAATTGCTTCTGTAGGTATGACTGAGTTCGTTCATAGAAACATTGGCGAATTATCAGGAGGACAACAGCAAAGAGTGTTTATAGCAAGAGCACTTGTAAGTCAACCAGAGTTATTGATTCTTGATGAACCAACAGTTGGAATTGATGCGCAAACAGTGCAAAATTTCTATAATATGCTAGATGATTTAAACAAACGATTAGGAATTACATTAATCTTAGTTACGCATGACGTTGGTACAATTACCGATAAAGTTACTCACGTTGCTTGTTTAAATAAGCATTTACATTTTCACGGGAGTGCAAAGGATTTCGATGAATTACAAGAAAAAGATTTTTCACAGTTTTATGGCCATCACCTTCATGTATTAACACATGATCATAGTCATAATCATGGAGGACACAACCATGCTTGAAGGACTCTTACAGTATGAATTTTTACAAAATGCCTTTATTGCAGGGGTATTGATAGGCTTTATAGCACCATTACTTGGAGTGTTTGTAGTTGTTAGACGTTTATCCTTGATTGCTGATGCGCTTAGTCACGTTACTCTTGCTGGAATAGCAGCTAGTTTGTTTATAGAGAAACGCTTTGGCCTTGTAGGGATTAACCCTCTTTATATGGGAATGGCTTTCTCCGTTACAGGTTCCTTATTTATCGAAAAATTAAGAGGTATCTATAAACATTATCAGGAGCTTGCAATACCTATCATTTTATCCGGAGGAATCGGATTAAGTGTTATATTTATTTCTCTTGCCGATGGATTTAATACGGACTTATTTAATTACTTATTCGGAAGTGTTAGTGCAGTAAGTAGAAGTGATATGTGGGCTGTTGTAGGAATCTCAGGTTTTGTTGTAGTTATTATTATTTTATTTTATAAAGAATTATTTCTTTTATCGTTCGATGAAGAACATGCGATTGCATCTGGAATAAATTCTAAGTTAATACACTTCATTTTTATCATAACAGTTGCTCTTGTAATTGCTGCCTCGATGAGAATTGTAGGGATTTTATTAGTTTCCTCGTTAATGACAATTCCAGTCGCAGCAAGTATCCGAATAGCCAATGGTTTTAAACAAACCATCTTTTTCTCAGTGTTATTTGGGGAAATCTCTGTAATTGTCGGATTAATTTTATCCTATCATTTAGACTTAGCTCCTGGTGGAACAATTGTTGTGCTAGCAGTTTTCATCTTGATTAGTGCAATCAGTTGGAAAAAGTGGCGGAGAGGAAGATCGTTTAAAAATGAAAGTAACTGAAGCGTTAGAATTAATGAAAGAAAAAGGGTTTAAACATACGGGTAAAAGAGAAGATATGCTGGAGTTATTTTCAAAATCCAATAAATATCTAACAGCTAAGGATGTATTAGATCATATGAAAGATGATTACCCAGGCTTAAGTTTTGATACAATATATCGCAATCTTTCTACCTTTGTAGAGTTAGGTATTTTAGAAACCACTGAGTTATCTGGGGAAAAGCATTTCCGATTTACTTGCAGTACAAAGCACCATCACCATCATTTTATTTGCATGGAATGTGGAAAGACAAAAGAGATTGACCTATGTCCAATGGAAGTATTATCTGACAATCTCAAGGGGTATGAGGTTACTGGTCATAAATTCGAAATTTACGGTACATGTCCTGAGTGTTAAATTAAACCAAACTTGGATGAAAAGGTAAAAGGTGTCCCCTTACTAATAAATGGGGACACCTTTACTTATTTTAGGTTTGTTCTTTAATATACTTGTCCACCCAATTTCGTGCCTCTACCCAATCATTTACCCTAATTACGTTTTGGGGGATAGGATCTTGATTGTATGGTGTATTAAAAAGGATTACAGGAATCTTACATTCTTCACTGATATCACATGCATTGTCATGTTTATCTTCAAAGAACAAGTCAATTTTATGCCTCTTTACAGCCTCTAATTTGTCATGACTTCCAACTAAATCAATTTTATGATAGTGCATTTGATTATCCTTAAACCATTCATGAGTAACAGGTACGTATTGATCTCTTCTAGCACTAATATAAATTAATTCATGGTGATCTTTCCAAATATCCAAGACAGACTTTGCATCTTTTGCCAAAGGTGCATTTTTATAGATGGTTGGTTCTACTTTGTTCATCCATTCCCAAAACTGTTCGTCATTAACTTTTAATAATGGACGCAAATCGTATTCAGTCATATCGTTAAGCGTTATATTCATATGAAATGATTCATTAATATAAGGAACAAATGTTGTTGGACATGTTATCGTTCCATCAATATCGATACCAAGTTTCTTATTCATTTTTTACAGCATCTCCTTGAATAACATTAATAGCATGATTTACAGAATAGTTATAGTTTAACATACTATACTTCTTTCCATTAGAAGAAAACATTAACAACATAATTAGACGTCATTGGTTCAATAATATAAATGCTCCTTACTCTTAAGGAAAGCGAGGGATTAAGCAATGGCAGAAGATCAAAACAATAACCGTGAACGAGGAATTGCTCATGATTATGATGAGAATCATTTTGTCGATCCAAACCTAGGTTCAAATATCTATTCGGACTATTCCGAGGAGACTGCAGCTGAGGTTGCACCTCCACTAGGTACAAATTACAACAGGGAAACTGTAGAGGAAACAAATAATGATACAGTTACAGGTGGAACTGGTATGGGATGGTTGGCATTAGCGTTATCAATCATTTCATTATTTGTAATGCCAGTACTTATGGGAGCTGCTGGGATTATTATTGGCTTTATCGCACGCAGAAGAGGTGCTACAGGATTAGGAGCATGGGCAATAGGGATTGGTGCCATTTCAATTATCGTAGGCATATTTATCCTCCCATTTTTTTAAGGTAGCGTAGTGTAGAACGATAATAAAGCTCGGTACATTTCTGTACCGAGCTTTAATTTAAGCTAAGGTAAGGGTGTTTTGAATGGATCAAAAAAACAATTCTGACAATGCAAATTTAAAAATTAATCAATACTTAGACGACATGCCGAGTCAAAGTACATTAGCTAGTGAAAATGTAAGTAAAACAGAAGAAGCCAATCTGAAAATTAACAATCAATTTTATAAGGATCACGATCGTGAGGTCCACCCAAATGACCTTCCGCCAACCTATATCTATAATAATACACCTGCAATCCAAATTAATAATGATGATGACTAAAAAGGCTGAAGAATACCCTCAGCCTTTTTAACAATTAATTTATACTTGCTCCTGAGCCTTTTTTGCGAAATACTCCTCAGCAATTGCATCAATTTCTTTTTTTAATTCTTCTACCATTGTTTCTTCTGGTACTTTACGGACAATTTTACCGTGTCTAAATAATAACCCCTCACCACGAGCACCGGCAATACCGATATCAGCTTCTCTCGCTTCACCAGGACCGTTTACAGCACATCCTAATACTGCAACTTTTATTGGTGCTTTAATCGTTGAGATATAATCTTCAACTTCATTTGCAATGCTAATTAAGTCAATTTCAATTCGGCCACAAGTAGGGCATGAAATGAGTGTAGCTGCATTAGACGATAACCCGAATGCTTTTAATAACTCTCTTGCTACTTTCACTTCTTCAACAGGATCCGCACTCAATGAAATTCTTACTGTATTACCAATTCCTTTACTTAAAATCGCACCTAATCCAGCTGCACTCTTTACAGTTCCTGAAAAAAGTGTACCTGATTCAGTAATTCCTAAGTGGAGCGGGTAATCAAAGGCTTTTGCAGCTTTCTCATATGCCTCAATCGCTAAATTTACATCAGATGCTTTCATTGAAACGATAATATTATAAAACTCAAGGTCTTCTAGTATTTTAATATGATGTAAAGCACTTTCAACCATACCATCTGCTGTAGGGTACCCATACTTATCGATAATTCGTTTTTCAAGTGAACCAGCATTTACCCCGATTCGAATAGGAATACCTTTTTCCTTTGCTGCCTTTACAACAGCTTCAACCTTTTCTCTGCGGCCAATGTTTCCAGGGTTGATCCGAATTTTATCTGCTCCACCTTCTATGGCTTTAAGAGCTAATTTATAGTCAAAGTGAATGTCGACAACAAGTGGGATATTGATTCTTTTCTTGATCTCAGAGATTGCATTAGCAGCACGTTCATCAGGACACGCAACACGAACAACCTGACATCCTGCTTCTTCAAGTCTTTTTATTTCAGCAACAGTTGCTTCAACATCATGTGTTTTGGTAGTCGTCATACTTTGAATGACAACTTCATTATTTCCACCTATCGTTAAGTTACCAACTTTAATAGGACGGGTTTTCGTACGATGGATTATTTCAGTCAAGAAAAATCGCTCCTTCGAATAGTTACTTTAACTTATATTGAATTGTTATTATTTCACTTTTTTATTGTACCAGTGGTTTATGAGCATTGACAAGAAAGAATCATTCTCCCTCTGAATAAACAGGGATTTTATATTCTTTTCCAATAATAATCGAGTTTGCAGTCGCTTTTGGGTTTAGTTCTTCAAAATCAGAAATAATCTTTTCTATGGAGACATTACCGGTAGATAATGATTCAGTAAGAGAGAGCACTGTATCTCCTGCTTTAATTTTTACAATTTGAAAAGGGATTGTAGTATTTTCGATAGGCTTTGATACTTGCTCTGCAGCTGCAGCTGCAACTGGCTGCTCTTTCATTGATGGTAAGGTTCCTTGTGTTACATCATGATACACAATATATAATAAAAATAATGCAAGTAGTACGCCAATAAACTTTTTCATAAAAAAACCTCCAATGGACAAGCTTATTTATCCATATGCTTGTCCATCGGAAGAAATGACTAAAAAATCACTTATTTGCTTATGATTTAATTTTTTTGTTAAGGATTTCTTTCATTGCAAGGTAAAGAACAATAACTGCAACAAACCAGTTTAAGAAAGCTCCCATTATGACTTGTATTCGTAAGGCTTCCATTATTGTAAAGAAAACAGTAGGGATGGTAACACTATAAGCAGCCATTACCCAGGTATGTCGGAAGCGTAAATTAAGCTTTACGATATTGTTCAAAATTAACCCAATAAGTGCAATGAAAGTGACTTCGATAAATTTCAAACCACTTACCATAATAAAAAAGATAAGCAAAATAACAGGAATGATAATAGGTAATGCAGTTTTAAATGTATTAAAAAAGCTAACAAGTTCTTTACTTGTAATTGGCATACCTTCAACAAGGGAGTAATCAAAGGTTTGAACATTAATATCAGTTACTAGTAATGCTTTATTTTTCAATAATACAAGGCTATCCTTGAAACTTTCGACATCTTCTTCGGTTAATTCACCACTACTGTCTAAGATAAAGGTAAAGTTATTGTTTTCAATAATATACGGTTCTCTATACTCAGACTCTAGTACACCATTTTCAATTTTAAAATCGGGGAGATCTTCTGAAAGCAGTTCCTCGAAATTACCGACAGTAGTTGAAATGTCAGTTGAAATAAGATAGCCAGTTGGAAGAAGCGAAATAAGAGATAAAACAAAAACAAACAAAATGGTTTTTCCAATTCCTTGAAAACGGAAAGAAGCAATGTCCTTTGGTGAATATAAGCTTTTATAAAACTGTTTGAAAATTGACATATATACACATCCTTAAAGTACTCTCAACAATATTTTAACGAGGAGACCCTAATTTAACAATAAAAGAATCAATTTTATATAGTTTGTGTAAAATGTATAAAGTATAGATAATAAATTCTTTACAATAAATTTACTTTACGTTACATTTGAAAAGGTTTGTATTTTCTTGTCGAAAACTTATACATAGGGGTTGAAAAGTGTTGGAACTAGATGTTCAAAAGATGATATTTGAATTTATTGGTGGACTCGGTATTTTTCTATTCGGAATAAAATACATGGGTGACGGGCTACAAAAATCAGCTGGTGACAAACTAAGGGATATTTTAGATCGATATACAACTAACCCATTTATGGGTGTACTTGCAGGTATATTAGTAACTGTGCTCCTGCAAACCAGTAGTGGAACAACAGTAATAACTGTAGGTCTCGTAAGTGCAGGATTTATGAACTTGAGACAAGCTATTGGAGTAATTATGGGTGCTAATATCGGTACAACGATAACAGCATTTATCATAGGAATTAAAATAACAGACTATGCTCTACCTATCATAGCCCTAGGTGCACTTTTGCTATTCTTTTTCAAAAGTAAAAGAATTCATCATCTTGGACAAATTGTATTTGGATTCGGTGCTTTATTCTTAGGACTTCAAATGATGGGCGATGGTATGAAACCATTACGAGCATTCGAGGCTTTTCATGATTTAACAGTTAGTATGAGTTCGAACCCAATTTTAGGGGTTGTTATTGGTACAGTCTTTACAGTCATTGTTCAAAGTTCAAGTGCTACAATTGGTATTCTTCAGGGATTATACGGTGAAGGCTTAGTTACCCTCACTGCTGCGTTACCTGTTCTGTTTGGGGATAACATTGGTACAACGATTACTGCAATTTTAGCCGCAATAGGAGCTTCAGTAGCTGCGAAGCGAGCTGCTTTAACTCATGTTATCTTTAACTTGTTAGGAACTGCAATCTTCCTATTAGTCTTACCGTTATTCACAAAGTTAATTGTTTGGTTCCAAACAATATTCAATTTGAACCCTGAAATGACAATCGCTTTCGCTCATGGAACATTTAACTTAACAAACGTAATAATTCAATTTCCATTTATTGCTTTCTTAGCCTTTTTAGTTACAAAGATTATTCCAGGTGAAGATTCAATAGTTGAATATAAAGCAAAGCATTTAGATCCTATATTTATTGAACAATCTCCTTCCATTGCGATCGGCCAAGCAAGAGAAGAAGTTGTTCGAATGGGGAAATTTGCTGTAACAGGCCTTGAAGAATCACATAACTTTTTAAAGACACAACAGCAGAAACACGCTGATGTTGCATTACAACTTGAAGATGCGATAAATAATTTAGATCGAAAGATCACCGATTATCTAATTCAACTTTCATCTAGCTCAATGTCTGAATCAGAATCAACACTACATTCTGCATTGGTAGACACGGTACGTGATATTGAACGAGTTGGAGACCATTTTGAGAACATTATTGAGCTTGTAGATTATCAAGTCTCGAATAAAGTTAAGCTTACTGATGGTGCTATTGAAGATTTAGATGAAATGTTTGCATTAACAATTTCTACTTTAAATGAAGCTTTCAAAGCATTAGAAGATCATGATACACACGCTGCTATTGAAGTGGTGAAGAAAGAAGAACAAATTGATAGTATGGAACGCTCTTTACGTAAAAAACATATCCTTCGTCTAACTGAAGGGAAATGTTCTGCACAAGCTGGTATTGTGTTTGTTGATATTATTAGTAACCTCGAAAGAATTGGAGATCATGCTGTTAATATAGCAGAAGCTGTTCTTGGTGAACGTCATTTATAATGTGTAAAAAGAAATATTTTCCTATATAATAGAGTGCAAGGGGATTATAACCCTTGCACTTTTTTTAGTTAAGGAGAGAGCTATGGATATTTTATATTGGATCTTAATCATTGCGTGCTTTATCATCTCATTTATAGGACTCGTTTATCCAATCATTCCAAGTGTTGTATTTATTGCACTCGGAATAGCTATATATGGCTTTGCATATGGATTTGACCATTTTTCAATTCTCTTCTGGAGTATTCAAATACTGTTCTTTATATTACTACTAGCTGCGGATTATCTAACAAACTTACTCGGAGTAAAAAAGTTCGGAGGAAGCAAAGCTGCCATATGGGGAAGTACTATTGGCTTGTTAGTTGGACCTTTTGTCATACCTGTGGCAGGAATCATTATCGGCCCATTCGCAGGAGCAATAATTGGAGAACTAATCGTACATAAAACTGAGTTCAAAAAAGCTGTCAAAATAGGAATTGGATCATTACTAGGCTTCCTAAGCGGAGTCATTACAAAAGGAATCATACAAGCGATTATGATAGGTTATTTTCTAGTGGTTGTTTTGTAACTGTCTATTATACAGACGCATAGTGGATTGGAGCGGAAGGTACTTGACTCCTGCGGGAGTTGAGGAAAGGTCGAGACCCCGCAGACGGAACGTCGAGGAGGCTCGACTTCCTCCCCGCGGAAAGCAAGTGCCTGTAGCGAAAAGAAACGGACTGGATATAAACTAGAATCAACATTTGAAGAGGCTGTATGTATAAATGTAAAAGCATAGGCTATTATAGTTATGTTGAGAGCTAATTAATTGATATTTAATGGCAGTTTTGGTAATGTAAGAATTAACAAACATATGAAACATGTATATGTGTTTCATGATGTTTACAAAAAAATTATCTATATCCAAGGAGGAAATTATTATGGCATACGAATTACCACAATTACCATATGCATATGATGCATTAGAACCACACATTGACAAAGAAACCATGAATATTCACCACACAAAACACCACAATACATACATTACAAACGTGAACGCAGCATTAGAAGGTAACGAAGAGTTACTAAGCAAGAGTGTTGAAGATCTAATCTCAAACCTTGATGCAGTTCCTGAAGCAGCACGTACAGCTGTACGTAACAATGGTGGAGGACACGCTAACCACAGCCTTTTCTGGACAATTCTTTCTCCAAACGGTGGCGGTGAACCTACTGGTGAATTAGCAGACGCAATCAACAGCAAATTCGGAAGCTTTGCTTCATTTAAAGAAGAATTCGCAAAAGCTGCTGCAACTCGTTTTGGTTCAGGTTGGGCTTGGCTAGTAGTTAACAATGGTGAATTAGAAGTAACTAGCACACCAAACCAAGACTCTCCATTAATGGAAGGTAAAACACCTGTACTTGGTGTTGACGTTTGGGAGCATGCTTACTACTTAAATTATCAAAACCGTCGTCCTGATTATGTTGCAGCATTCTTCAATGTTGTAAACTGGGATGAAGTAACTAAGCGTTACAACGCAGCAAAATAATCTCACAAATTAAAAAAGCTAATGTGGAAACAACCACATTAGCTTTTTTGTTTTTGCTTAATTCCTCTATTTCCGAATATCTGTAAAAGCTTTTTGGCAAACTACAGATTAGACAGAGAAGGGGAGTCAGCTATGTTTGGTTTGAGAAAACTATCAGGAAATAACGAAATTAATAAAGATTTAATATTGCTTTTATTAATTGGTGGATTGTATTCGTTAAGCATCTCACTTTCAAACACCTTTGTAAATGTTTACTTGTGGAAACAATCAGGGAAGTTTTTTGACATAGGGTTATATAACTTATCCATTGTTGTTTTACAACCTCTCGCCTTTATGTTAGCGGGAAGGTTTGCAAAAAAAATAGACAGAGTCATTGTACTTAGGCTAGGTGTCACCTTTTTAGCCATTTTTTTTATAACTGTCCTCATCATTGGTGAAAACGCCTCTGAATATTTAGTATTACTTGGAGCCTCACTCGGAATTGGATATGGTTTTTATTGGCTAGCTTTTAATGTACTTACTTTTGAAATAACTGAGCCAGAAACCCGAGACTTTTTTAATGGCTTTTTAGGGATATTAGGATCATCTGCTGGTATGATTGGACCAATTGTTGCCGGATACATTATATCAACAATGGAAAAATTTACAGGATATACAGTAATTTTTACTATTTCACTCGCACTCTTTACAGGAGCTGTTGTTCTTAGTTTCTTTATTAAAAGGAGAAAGGCTGAGGGCGATTTCTTATTTAGAAGAATTCTTCAAGAAAGAAAAAACAATAAAAACTGGAAGCTTGTAACAAATGCTCATTTTTTTCAGGGACTAAGAGAAGGGACTTTCATATTTGTTATTTCAGTATTGGTCTTTATTACAACCAATAGTGAACTAGCACTTGGTAAATTTGGCTTAGTAAATGCTGCAGTCTCGTTTGTCTCTTATTTCATCGTTACACGTTTAATTAAGAAAAAGTATCGAAAAAAAGCAATTCTCATCGGTGGTTTACTATTATATGCCGCAATTTATATTATTTTGTTTGATGTAACATATGCTCGATTATTAATTTACGCGGTAGTTATTGCTATTGCTTACCCTACTCTTTTGGTTCCTTACATTTCGTTAACCTACGATGTGATAGGTAAAGGCTGGAATGCAGCAAAAATGAGAATCGAATATATTGTGGTTCGAGAACTATTTCTGAATTCTGGTAGGATTGTATCTATTCTTTTATTTCTAATTGCTGTTTCTTTCTTTGACGAAAAGAAAAGTATTCCTATCTTACTTGCAACCATTGGAGCTGGTCATGCGATTATCTATTTTTTCATTAGAAAAGTAACAATCCATGATCCAGAGGAAGCAAATGAAGAAACAGGGTTAGAATCACCATCCAACCGAAAGTTGGTTGAAGGGGAAGGTGGAGCAACAAGCTAAACAAACAATTCCCATAAAATGATTCTATCTTCATAGTGGTAAAACGAAAGGATTTCTTATAGAATAAATAATAAGCAAGGCACCGCCTTAAGGTGCCTTTTTCTGTTCTTAAATGAAAAAAAAGGTTGTTGGTACTATGAAAAAGAAGAAAAAGTCACATGTTCCTTTTCGTTTAAATATGTTATTTTTCCTTGTATTTATCCTGTTTTCTGCGTTGATACTCCGCTTAGGTGTTGTGCAAATTGTCCATGGTGAAAACTATCAAAAGCAGGTAGACCGTACCGAGAATAGTACAGTAAGTACACCAGTACCACGCGGTAAAATCTACGACCGTTATGGGCGAGTGATTGTGGACAATAACCCACTTCATGCGATTACCTATACACGTGCGCAAGGGACAAAAGCAATAGAAATGGTTGAAGTTGCTGAAAAACTTGCAACTTTTATCGAAAAGGACACTAGTAAGCTAACAGAACGTGATATAAAGGATTATTGGATTATTACACGACATGAAGAAGCAAAGGCTTTAATTACAGAGGAAGAATTGGAGCTTTTGGATGAAAAAGAATTAACTAATAGTGACCTGTACCAAAGGCAACTAGAACGAATTACTGAATCTGATCTTGCTAAAATATCCGAGGCTGAGTTAGAAGTCGTAGCCATCTTTAGGGAATTGAATAAAGGTTATTCACTAACACCTCAAATTGTAAAAAATCAAGATGTTTCGAACAAAGAATATGCTGTAGTAAGTGAACACTTAGAAGAACTTCCTGGTATTGATACCACAACTGACTGGGAAAGAGAGTACTCTTATGGTTCGATGCTTAGATCCATACTTGGCACCACTTCAACTGCTGAAGAGGGACTACCTCGGGAAAAACTAGATTATTTTCTTGCTCGTGGCTATAACAGGAATGATAGAGTTGGGAAAAGTTATCTAGAAGAGCAATATGAAGAGGTTCTTCATGGTCAAAAAGGAAAGATTGAAAATATCACTAAAGGTAACAATCTTCTTGATACAAAAGTAATCTCAGAAGGTGAACGCGGCAAAGATTTAGTATTATCTATTGATATGGACTTACAGCAAGAAGTTGAGAAGATCATTGAAGAAGAGCTGTTAATTGCTAAGAAAAAGCCGGGTACACATTTTCTTGACAGTGCTTTTGTTGTTATGATGGACCCAAAGACCGGTGAGCTTTTAACGATGGCTGGTAAGAAGTATGTTGTAAGAGACGGAAAGCCTGAGTTAGATGATTACGCGTTAGGTAATATGAATGCTGCCTACACAATGGGATCGGCTATTAAAGGTGCTACTGTGTTAACAGGTTATCAAACAGGAGTTTTACAGATTGGAACAAGACTACGGGACGAAACAATCTATATAAAAGGGAGTCCCCCGAAGAAATCAGTTTCGACTATGGGATTAATTGATGATTTGACAGCTCTACGTAAATCCTCAAATGTCTATATGTTTAAGACCGGTATCGCTATTGCAAATGCAACCTATCGACCTAATAAGGCACTACCATTTGACCAAGAAGTTTTTCCAACAATGCGTAATTACTTTAGCCAATTTGGGTTAGGTGTTAAGACCGGAATTGACTTGCCGGGTGAATCAACTGGATTCACTGGAAGAAACACTAGTTTACCAGGATTTTTATTAGACTTAACCATAGGGCAATATGATACGTATACTCCTTTACAAATGGCACAGTACGTATCAACAATTGCAAATGGCGGCTATAGGATGCAACCCAAAATTGTTCGAGAGATACGTCAACCAATAATGGAACACGAACAATTAGGTCCAGTTGTTAAACCATTTGAACCTTCTATCCTAAATAGGATTGACATGACACCTGAACAAATAGATCGTGTTCAAGAAGGGTTTAGACAGGTAATGCAAGAAAGTGGCGGTACAGCCTATGGTCATTTTGGAAATGCACCTTATAAGCCCGCAGGCAAAACAGGAACGGCTGAATCCTTCTACTATGATGGGGAAGGGAAATTCGGGGAGAAAAAGAAACTATACTCTGCCTATAATGTTACATTAGTTGGCTATGCTCCTTACGATAACCCTGAAGTTGCTTTTTCAGTGGTGGTTCCATTTGCGTATGCTGATTATAGTGATAGACATTCAATTAATAATTTTATTGGCAAAAGGATTTTAGATAAGTACTTTGAGTTGAAAGGAAAAGATCGAATGACAAGCAATACCTCTGAAGAATCTACTCAGACTGAAGTCGAGCCAGAAGAAAACAATTCTGTTGAGAACGAATAATTAAAATTTATAAATTAATACTATTAGCACATAGCTTTCTAGCTATCGTGCTATTTTTTTTTTGATATATTTGCCCATAAATAAAAAATGATACACATTTCTACACGAATTTACAAAACCTTTACAAATGGTTAAAACTGAATTAATACTAATCCTTTATATTAATTCTTGTAGGACAAATCAAACACAACTCTTAGGGGGAAATAAGGAATGAAAAACTTTAAAAACCTACTTCTTATGTTGACTTTAGCATTATTCGCAGTTTTTGCTACTGCATGTGGTACTGAAAACACAGAAGAAAATAATGAACAAACAGGAAACGAAGCTGCAAAAGGTGATGCTGCTGAAACAGCTGAATTAGAAGGTAGCGTTGTAGTTGATGGGTCTGGAACTGTATACCCATTTATGGCAAAGTCGGCTGAAGATTATATGACTGAAGCACAAGAAAATGTATCTGTAGAAGTAAGCCGTGCTGGAACAAGTGCTGGATTTAAAAAATTCTTAGTTGAAGATGGAACTGATTTCAACAATGCATCTCGTAAAATTAAAGATGAAGAAGCTGCTACAGCACAAGATTTAGGAATAGAAGTAAAAGAACTTAAAGTTGCTCTTGATGGTTTAACGATTGTTATTAATCCAGAAAACGACTGGGCTACTGAATTAACTCAACAAGAAATTATCGATATTTTCCTTGCAAGTGCGGGTAAAAAGAACTGGTCTGATGTTCGCGCGGATTTCCCAAATGAACCAATTAAAACATACGGTCCTAACGAAAACCACGGAACTTATGAATTCTTCTTCGAGAAAATCCTAGATGAGCAAGATTTAGTTGGAGATATTAACTTACAACAAGAATATTCAACTCTAGTTGATCTAGTATCAAAAGATAAAAATGCAATTGGATTCTTTGGATATGGATACTATGTAAATAACAAAGATAAATTGACTGCAGTGAAAATAAATTTTGGAAATGGTGCGGTTGAACCAACTCTTGATACGATTAAAGAAGATGGTTCTTATGCTCCATTTACACGCCCTGTATTTACTTACCTAAATGTAAATATGGCTAAAGCAAAACCACAAGTATTAGATTTTGCAATCTATACAATGCAAAATGCTCAAACTGTAGCTGCTGAAACTGGATTTGCACCTTTAACAGACGCAGAAATTCAAACTGTAGTAGAAGAGCTAGAAGCTTTAAAATAATATTATTCGAAGATGGGAGTGCTCTTAGATAGCACCTCATCTTCTTATGCTATTTAATGAGATTTTACACTTGTCCTTACATATAAGTTGTGAAGGATGAAAGGGGTATTTTAAAAACATGGCTAAAACCTTGGATAACGCCAGTAAACAAAATATTAGAGAAATGATAAAAGAGAAAAAGAATGCAAAAAACATTTCTAATTATTTTGAGAAATTAATTCCTACTATTTTATTATTAATTGCAGTCATTTCAATTTTGACAACAATCGGTATATTATTCACATTACTTAGGGAAACAATCGCTTTTTTCAGAGAGGTTCCTTTTCTAGAGTTTTTTACAGGAACTGAACTAAAACCATTAGGAGAAAATGCAAAGTTCGGTGTGTTACCGCTTTTAACTGGTACATTACTTTCATCCGTAATAGCGATGTTTGTTGCTATACCGATTGGACTAATGTCTGCAATCTATTTAAGTGAATATGCTAGTGATAAAATTAGAAGAATTCTAAAGCCTATCTTAGAAGTACTTGCAGGTATTCCAACTATTGTTTATGGATTCTTTGCATTTACGTTTGTTACTCCTCTATTAAGAACATTTATCCCTGGTCTAGAATCGACCAATATCCTCAGTCCAGGAATTGTAATGGGGATTATGATTATACCTATGGTAGCGTCACTTTCAGAGGATGCGATGAGCTCTGTACCAAATGCAATGAGAGAAGGTGCATTAGCTCTAGGTGCAACTAAATTAGAAGTGACTTGGAAAGTAGTTATCCCTGCTGCAATTTCTGGTATTGCCGCCTCATTTGTACTTGGAATTTCACGTGCAATCGGGGAAACGATGATTGTTACTATTGCTAGTGGAAGTTCTAAAAATTTCACGTTTGATATCACTCAATCAATGCAAACAATGACAGCTTATATTGTTGAAGTATCTGGGGGAGAAGCAGCTGCTGGAACAACCCTGTATTTTAGTCTTTATGCTGTTGCAATGACATTGTTTGTATTTACACTGATTATGAATTTAGTGGCTCAGTATATCTCTCGTAAGTTTAGGGAGGAATATTAAAATGAAATATGTAGATTCTACTCAAGTACAAAAACGAATGAATTCTCGCATATTTAACAATAATTTTGCAAAACTACTATTTTTAATTGCGACATTATTTGGATTACTTGTGTTAATTATTTTATTTTACCGTGTTATTTCACAGAGTTTGGGATGGATTGATTTACAATTCATTACGAATAAACTTTCAACCAATGCTGAAAAAGCGGGGATTATGGGTGCGATACTTGGAACCCTTTGGTTAATGCTTGTTGTAGCGCCTATAACAATGTTATTGGGTGTGGGTACAGCCATATACATGGAGGAATATGCAAAAAAAGGAAAACTCCAATCATTCATTCAAACAAATATCTCAAACCTGGCTGGTGTTCCTTCAATCGTATTTGGACTATTAGGTTTGACTATTTTTGTAAGAGGTGCTGATTTGGGTAATATCGTTTTAGCTGGTGGTTTAACGATGTCACTTCTTGTTCTGCCGATTGTGGTTGTAGCAAGCCAGGAGGCTATTCGTGCAGTACCTAATTTCTTGAAGGAAGCCTCATATGGAATGGGTGCAACTAAATGGCAAACAATCAGAACAGTTGTGTTACCTGCTTCCTTACCTGGCATTTTAACGGGGGCTATCTTAGCTTTATCAAGAGCAATTGGTGAAACGGCACCACTAGTAGTAATTGGTATTCCTGCATTATTAATTCCTTTACCAGATAGCATTTTTGATAAGTTCACAATTTTACCAATGCAGATTTACTACTGGACAATTGACTCAGCATTAGTTGCTGAATACGCAAATCTTGCTGCAGCTACAATTGTTGTTTTACTTTTTGTGTTATTGGTTATGAATTCAATTGCGGTTATTATCCGTAACAAGTTTCAGAAGAGATATTAATTGGGGGGCATTCTTTTATGGTGGTTATTGCCGATCGTGAAAATAAAGAGAAGATAGAAAGTACAACAAACAAGAAAGTAGTTTATGACACTAGAGATTTAAATTTATGGTACGGTGAAGATCAAGCATTAAAAAATATAAACCTTGCTATAAATGAAAATGAAGTTACCGCGATTATTGGACCTTCAGGTTGTGGTAAGTCTACTTATATAAAAACATTGAACCGTATGGTTGAGTTAGTTCCAACTGTACGTGTTTCTGGTGAAATTTTGTATAGAGAGAAAAATATATTTGATAAATCATATAAGGTTGAAGACCTTAGAACGAATGTAGGAATGGTATTCCAAAAACCAAATCCATTTCCAAAGTCGATTTATGATAATATCGCATACGGACCAAGAATTCATGGTATCAAAAACAAAAAGATTCTAGATGAAATTGTCGAAAAGAGCTTACGTGGTGCAGCAATTTGGAATGAAGTAAAAGATCGTTTAACTGAAAATGCATATGGGTTATCAGGAGGACAACAACAACGTCTATGTATAGCAAGATGTTTAGCAATTGAGCCTGATGTAATCTTAATGGATGAGCCAACCTCTGCTCTTGACCCAATTTCAACGTTAAAAGTAGAAGAACTTGTGCAGGAATTAAAGCAGAACTATAGTATTATTATAGTTACACATAATATGCAGCAAGCAGCACGTATCTCAGATAAAACAGCCTTTTTCTTAAGTGGTGAGGTTGTTGAATTTGATGAAACAGATAAAATTTTCTCAAACCCTGAGGATAAACGCACCGAAGATTATATTACAGGAAGATTTGGATGATTTATAAAAGAATTTCATGTCCGAGAGGTTAGACTTACCATCTAAAGAAGAGGTGTATTTATACTATGGCTATTAGAAGTTCTTTTGACAAAGATTTAACAAAGCTTAAAGACAGTTTACTTGAAATGGCATCGCTCGCTCGAACATCTGTTGAAGATTCAATTAAAGCATTGGCTGAATTAGATTTTGAAAAAGCAAAGCAAATTATTGAAGACGATGCAAAAATTAATCAATTAGATGAAAAAATTAATAACCTTGTTGTTCAATTAATTGCACAACAACAACCAGTTGCAACTGATTTACGTAAAATTATTGCTGCTTTAAAATTTTCCAATGATGTTGAGAGAATTGGTGATTTAGCAGTAAATATTTCTAAATCTATTCTACACATTGGTAACGGACCATTAATTAAACCAATTGTTGAGATTCCAAAAATGGCTGATATGGCTTTAGATATGCTATCAAAGGTTGTTGAAGCCTACATCAATGAGGATCCAGTTTTAGCAAGAGAAACTGCAGCTTCTGATGATGCAGTTGACGCATTATATGGTAAGTTAACTCAAGAGCTATTAGAACTGATGACAAAGAATCCACAGTCTATCAACCAAATTACACAGCTAGCCTTTGTTTGTCGCTATATCGAACGTATTGCTGATCATACAACCAATATGTCAGAACACATTATCTTCATGGTTAGAGCGAAACAGTACGACTTAAATACGTAAATAAAAAATCTCAAGCCTTCCTAAGCTTGAGATTTTTTTATTTGGTGATTATATCTGCAATCGTTTGAAAGCTCATGTCACTACTTAAGTCATATGTTCCTATTTGAATTAATGTATTTAATTCATTTTCAGTCAGATAAATATCAAACTCTTTTCCACTAGAAATAATCTGATTATCTTCTAATAAGTTTGCAATTTCGAGACTATTCATTCCAGAAACGATGATTAATGTAAAGTGTTTTAGAGATTCATCTTCTTTATCCTTTACAACTTCTTCTTTTTTCTCTGATTCAGGTTTAACAGAATCGTTCTTATTAGCATTAGTATCTTGCGTTTGAAGATCCTCGTACTCTTGTTGAGGTATTGCCACTAAGTCCTGGTTAGCGAGATAAAGCTCTAGGTCTTCTTTAGTTAACTTATTACCCTGTTGAGGTGTTAAGAAATGGACAGCGGATAATAGACAGGTCGCTATAATCATTCCCATTGCAATGCCACGTAGCATACTATTTGTCATAAGCCATTACTCTGCCTTTTTGCTCGTTCTGCTAACAAACGGACCTCTTCTGTAGGAAGGCCTGATTCCTTTGCAATCTGATCAAATGCCATCCCCTTTTCGATTTGAGTGAGTATGTACTCATTCTCATCTCGAATAGGTGATATAGGTTTGGGAATCTCCTGCTCATTAATCAACAGTTCCTCCTCGAGAATCTTCATCTTCTTTTTCAATTGATAAGTTTCGTGCATGAGTGTTAAAGAAAGCTGATCTACCTGCTCCTCAATTTCGTTTAGTTTATCTTTTCTAAAGAATGATACTAGTAAAAGCAGCACCGCAAATAGTAGTAATCCTATAATCATATATTCCATCATTTCACCTCAATCAAATATCTAAGTACATTTATACCATATTTAGCTAAATATCGACAATTTCTGAATGTTGAAACATTACTTTAAAAGGGTATACTTGAAAATAGACAGTAACGTTCGGATGAGGGGGTGAGAAGTTGAAAAAACAAAATAATACCTGGCAAGAGAACTTTAGTACATATACTTCTTATTCTTGTGAAGATCGCTTAACTGATGAAGAAGTAAAATCCCTTCGTTCCTTTAATCTTAATTTACCAGAAATAAACACAAACCAACTTCCATTAAAAGAAAAAGATGCACTAGCAATTTTAATGCTAAGCTGGGAGTTTCCCCCACATGTTGTTGGTGGTCTAGCACGTCACGTATATGACCTTTCAAGACACTTAGTCCATAAAGGACTTACCATTCATGTATTAACAACAACGCTAGATGGCGCACCTCTGTATGAGGTCATCGACGGTGTCCATGTACACCGTGTTTCTATAGGTGATTTTAATTCCATCCATTTCCTTAAGTGGGTTCGTGAATTAAATATTAAGTTGGCTGTTAAGGCTCTTGAGGTAATGGATCAATTTTCTATTCATTTGATTCATGCACATGACTGGCTTGTTGGTGAGGCTGCATTAACCCTTCAAACCATTCGAAGGAAGCCTCTTATGGTAACTATTCATGCAACTGAGTGGGGAAGAAATAATGGACTTTTTACGCAAACAAATCATTTAATACATGAAAAAGAACAAAGACTTGTTGATGAAGCAGATCATGTTATTGTTTGTAGTGACTACATGAAAAATGAGGTAGAATCAATCTTTTCGCTTACTCAACATGAGATTGATGTAATTCCAAATGGGGTTGACCCAAACCAATTTAAAGAGACGGATAATACCGAACTACTGACAGATAGTATTGGCAGACCGTATAGTCACCTTATTTTTTCTATCGGAAGAATTGTCAATGAAAAAGGATTTGAAATGATCATTGATGCTGCTCCTCAGATTATACAGCGTTACCCGTTATCCTTATTTTTAATTGCTGGGGAAGGTCCACTCTTAAAACGTTATCAAACCATTATTAACGAACGGGGTCTTGATCATCATATAAACTTTATCGGTTTTATTAATGATCAAGAACGAAATGCCCTATTTAAAAAATGTAATATTGCATTATTTCCGAGTACATACGAACCCTTTGGTATTGTTGCCTTAGAAGGAATGATCAATGGAAAACCAACTATCGTGTCTGATACAGGTGGATTGACAAGTATCATTGAAGACCATGTTACGGGCATAAAAATAAAACCAGGAGATGTAAATGACTTAACCGAAAAGATTCTTTATCTATTAGATAATGATGAAATTGCACACAGATTAGGGCTTAATGCGAAAGAAAAAGTTAAATCGAAGTACAACTGGCATAAAATTGCTGATGACACAAGTAGACTATATAAGGAATTACTTTTATCATCAACAATTAGGGGGTAAAGATACATGAAGGGTGTCATTATCGCCGGTGGGAAAGGTAAAAGATTACGACCTCTAACAGATAATCTACCAAAGCCCATGGTGCCTCTTTTAAATAAGCCTGTGATGGAATACAGCATTGATTTATTGAAACAACATGGAATAACTAGCATAGCCATAACAACCCACTATTTAAGTAAAAACATAAAAGATTACTTTGGTGATGGAAGTAGGCTCGGTGTATCATTATCTTATTTTCATGAAAACCAGCCAATGGGGACAGCTGGTGGTATACAAAATGCTAAAGATTTCTTAAACGAACCGTTTATTGTAGTTAGTGGTGATATCCTAACAGACATTAATTTAACTGAAGCGATTCAGTATCATTTAGAGAAAGGTGCACTTTTAACAATCTTATTAAAAGAGGTAGAAAACCCCTTGCAGTATGGTTTAGTACAGACAGATGACAAAGGAATAGTGTGTCGATTTTTAGAGAAGCCACTTGAATGGGAAGATGTTTTTACTAACACAGTTAATACTGGGATTTATATTGTAAGCCCTAATATATTCTCTTATTGGGGTAGTGAAACATTTTATGATTTTAGTCACGATCTATTTCCGAAGTTAATCGAGAATAAAGAGGGACTATACGGCTTTCTCTGTAATGGATATTGGTCTGATATAGGATGTTATGAACGCTATAGGCAAACTGAGCTTGATTTACTAGAGAGTAAGGTAAAAGTTAAAGTTGTAGGAAAACCACCTACATATGGGTTTATAAGAAGAAGGATGACTCAAAAAAAATATAAAGTTCGTATAAATAAGTCCATGTTTACGGCATTACGTATGAGTCATAAAAAATAAATACAAGGTAATTATAATGTAGAAAAAAATAAACTGGCATTTCGACAAGAAAAATGATATGATAATTAAGTCTGATTGAAGCTTTCGATTGTCCGAGCTTTCAGTATGGTCTTTTTACCTAAGATTATACTGTATTCGGAGGGTAGATAAGTTCAAATCCAATCTAAAAAATCATCTTTATAGATGAGTTCAATTTACATGTGTTTGGAGGGATATAACGATGCGTGTTAAAATCACTTTAGCTTGCACAGAAACTGGTGATCGTAACTATATTACAACTAAAAATAAGCGTAATAACCCAGATCGTCTTGAGATGAAAAAATACAGCCCAAGATTGAAAAAGGTAACTCTTCACCGTGAAACAAAGTAAGCAGTAGGAATTTAATTCCTACTGTTTTTTTTATTGTTCGATAGTTGGTGTTTTGAGTAACGAATCCGTATTGAGAGGTTATTTGGATAGGTTCAGGTAGGGTTTGTCAAACGTATAGACAGGTTCTTCTGACGCATTAAAGTGAGGTGCTCATCTCTCATTTTGATTGCTGAAACCATATAGAAAATTAAGTGGAGATTTTCCGGCTAAATACAGAATGGAACTCGTTTCGAGGTAAATAAGTGGAGATTTTCCGTTTATTCAAGGCAAACTACCACAATTTCACGTTTTTTGAGTCAATAAGCGGAATTTCTCCGTCTATTTGAGCTATTTATATTAAAATTACTAAATTAAGCGGAATTCTTCCATCTATTAATCAAACCGGGTCATTAACCTGCCTCCCTAATCGATAAGAGCGAATCCTCATTGTTCCAGATGCAGGAACTAGCATCTTTTTTTCGACTAGTTGAGTAAGTACTTTTTTTACCGTCTTGTCACTTAGCTTTAAATACTTCTCGACTTCTGTTGGGGTTATGTCTTTTCCTTTTCGAATCACAAGCCTAAGTACTTCCTTTTCAAGTAAGGACAGAGATGTCTGGTCCAGCTCATCACCTAGCCATCGACCCTATCACTTGCTGAACAACCTGTTGGCATCTACGGGGGTTCTCTTTTACTTGGTCAAAAGAAAAGCGGATCACGGTCCATTTATCAATCACCAGTTGGTTTTGTCGGTCTAGGTTGTCGGAAAATTGCCATCTGCTGATGTTTTTTAGGTGAAAACCATATCCGTCGACGTCTAAGCAAATCCGGATACCAGGACGAATATAAGCAAAATCCAAATACCTCTTGCCATCCTTGAAATCATCAACTTCATATTCAGGATGAAGATACTTAAATTTGTAAATGGCCACCACACTTGCTTCAAAAACAACATTTCGGCCTGTTGGTGACCTTCTTGTAGGCGCCGCAACCGTTCACCGGTTCTTGCCTGTAAGTGAGTATTTAAAAAGGCCAGATATTCTTCTTCAAATCCCATACACCCCTCTCCTATCTAATAGAACATTCACAACATAGACATTTAATAATTCCAATGAATCATCTCATCTAGCCTTTTCCATCCTTAAGGAGTGGTTTTTGGTCAAAATCTATTTTATTTTTGATAAGGTTTAGTTTAACCTAATCCAAACATGTCCGAATCAAGAGGTGACACGGACAGGTTCAAAACAGTTGAGCAAACGAGTTCGATACCACAAATTATAAAATTTCCCAAACTTCATGTCCTTCATATTTAGCTAATTATGATAAAATTATTTTAGATAAGTCAGGGGGTGTAGTTGGTGAAAACGAAAAAACAGCTACGTGCGGAGATTAAAGATGAGATTTTATCACTATCTGAACAGTCTCGTTTAATGTTATCAGCTGATATTACAGAGAATGTAGTGAAAATGGATGAGTGGATTCAGTCTGATACCATTGGAATAACAATCTCAGGGGAAATCGAACCAAATACTTTAGAGCTTATTAAAGAAGCATGGAATTCTAATAAGAGAGTTGTCGTCCCGAAGTGCCATCCAGCTACTAAGACAATGACATTTCACGAAATAACCTCCTTTGATCAATTAGAGGTTGTCTACTTTGGATTAAAGGAACCTATTGAGGCTTTGACAAAAGAAGTGAATCAAGATGAAATCCAACTTCTATTTGTACCTGGGTTATACTTTACAGCTAAAGGTTATCGACTAGGACATGGTGGGGGTTATTATGATCGGTACTTGGAAGCATATAAAGGGACTACGGTAGCCCTGGCTTTCCCAATTCAGTTTATAGATGAACTTCCAATTGAATCTTTTGATTTGCCTGTAAATAAGATTGTTACCACCACACAGGTAATAAACTGCCATGAGTGAGCTCATTCTACCTTCTATTCTTAGCGTAATTGTTGCGGTTATTGGATATAAATTAAAATCCTTAACTAAATTAGGTGGTTTTGCAACGACACTTGTAGGAATTTCTGTTGCAATCGGTTTTGGGTATGGTGGATTGATGCTATTAGGGGCTTTTTTTGCAAGCTCAAGTCTGTGGAGTAAATATAAAAGTGATTATAAAGAAAAACATATTTCCGGAAAGATTGAAAAAGGAGAGCAGCGGGATGGTGTTCAAGTGATGGCTAATGGCGGTGTACCTGCCATTCTAGGAATAGCAATGGCTGTTTTTCCTTCACCGATGTTGTTTTCTGCATTTATTGCATCAATCGCTGCAGCTAACGCTGATACTTGGGCATCTGAAATAGGTTCATTAAGTAAAAAAAGACCATTTTTGATTACTAGCCTTAAGCAAGTGGATCCTGGTACATCTGGTGCTGTATCCAGTTTAGGGACAATTGCTGCCTTGTTTGGGTCTATATTTATTTGTCTTTTGTCTTACTTGTACTGGGACGTAACGATCTACATAACCGTACTATTAGTTTTTGTTGGTTTTGCCGGTAATATCATGGATACACTTTTAGGGGCAACAGTCCAGGTAAGTTTCAAGTGTAACGTTTGTAATGTTGAAACAGAAAAGACCATTCACTGTGATTGTAGAACTGTTCAACATAAAGGGTACCCGGCTATAAATAATGATTTAGTTAATTTCCTATCTATTTTATTTTCAGCCATCATTGCGGGTCTTATCTCGTTCTTATTTTTAATGTAAGTTTAACTCCCTCCATTTCTTAAAGTTTTGCCAGCCTTCGTTCAGTATAAAAAAAGGTGAAACTTCAAAAAATAAGATGAGGAGGGATATACGATGTTAAATGGTATTACAAGACTCTTTGTTATACTCGGAGGAGTATACGCTTTTTACCGTTACCGTTATAAGATAATGAATGGCTTACTTGGTAACCCATCCATACGAAGATATTTTGTCTCGATTGCAATGAATATTCCTTTCTTACGAGATCGCTTTATGAGACAGGCATTTCGTTACTAAAAAACTCCAACAAAGGCTTTCGACTAAAGACGAACTTACAACTCTTTAATCGAAAGCCCAATTTTTTTATAAATAGATCAGTTAAAGCTTAGGATTTATTGTAATACTGCTGGAAAATGACCTATGTCCAGAGTTATGTTATTCTACCGAATAACACCTTTGTATATTACTTAACCTTTAATTGAAGGGAAAAGGTAGAAATGAAATGGGAAATCATTTGCTTTGACCTTGATAATACAATCATTAATTATGAAAAAACATTTGAAAGAACAATGACATACTGCCTTGCTTTGTTATTAGCCGAAAATAAAAGCCAGCAAGAGATTTCTATTACACAGTGGTTTACAATCTTTAAAAAATATTGTGATTTATACTGGCCTGCATATTCACAAAAAGCAATGAGTAGACAAGAATACAGAAGAGCAAGATTTATTTCATCCATGGAAGAACTGGGAATTCGAACTACTATTCATCAAGCCGACCGGCTGCAAGAATTGTTTCATAAACATGTTGCCCAATTTGTAGTCCCCTTCAAAGGTATAGAGACCATGTTAGAGTGGCTTAAATTGAGTGGTAAGAAACTAGGAATCATAACTAATGGTAATAGCGAAATACAATATAACAAGCTTAAGAAGGCGGGACTATATCCTTTTTTTGAAAGTATTATCATTTCAGACGCAGTTAAAGTAGCGAAGCCATCTGCTCAAATCTTTGATATTGCAAAAGAAAGACTTGGTACAAAAAATGATCGGTGTGTGTATGTAGGTGATTCCTGGGAACTCGATGTTGAAGGTGCGACCAACGCAAAGTGGGATGCTATATATTTTAATACAAGGAATGAAAAACCTGTTATGCAAAAAGGGACCAGCATAGAGGTTAGAAGTGTTTCTGAATTATCCAATCTATTGTTAAAATAGAAAGGGGGGAACTAATGGTTTTTAGACAAGATTATACCTTTTGGAAGCTGACTAGAACGTTGGTTCTTGAAAAGGAATACCGAGTATTGCAGATATCAACAACAAGTCAGGAAATATGGCTAGAATCATCTGAACGGGATTTACCTAAGTTAGTTCGCATACTACGTTATGATTTAGACTGGGGAAATTGGATGCAACGAGACATGGAGAATACCCTTCAAAAAGTTAGAAGTGTTAGTAAGCAACTTGGTCTTAAAAAGATAGACGTAGCTAATATATATGTGTCCACCTACCCACCTGTTGATGATTATCAAAATAGACTTGAAGAACCTTTACATATCAAAGATAATCGAACAAAAATAAATATGAAAACCTTCCTTCTTCACGCGGATTCAGCAAAAGAAGATAGTCGACCACAACTTTTAGCAGATTTCTCAATTGAAGACTTCAAAAATACCCCTGGTCCTCTAATTGATACTAGCGGCATTGAGGCATTGAAAAGGGAAGTGCTACAGGAAACACAAAGAAGGATTAAAAGTGAACAACGTATTTTCCAATATAGTAAACCATTTTTCACCTATTTTTTTATCACAATACAGCTCATTATGTATGTACTTCTTGAACTACGCGGAGGAAGTACAAACATAGATACACTATTAGCGTTTGGTGCAAAAGAAAATAACTTAATATTAAATGGAGAATGGTGGCGATTTTTCACACCTATTGTATTACATATAGGAATCTTCCATTTATTAATGAACACACTTGCTCTCTATTTTCTTGGAAGTGCAGTTGAACGTATTTTTGGTAGGACTCGTTTTTTAATTTTGTATATTTTTGCCGGATTTGCTGGAAGTTTGGGGAGTTTTATATTTAGTTCATCTATTTCAGCCGGTGCCTCTGGGGCAATATTTGGATTATTTGGAGCCTTATTATTTTTTGGAATGTCCTATCCAAAACTGTTCTTCAGGACTATGGGCAACAATATCATTACTATAATAATCATCAATTTAGCATTTGGATTTATCGTACCCGGCATTGATAATGCAGGACATATTGGGGGATTAATAGGTGGTTTTCTAGCTTCAGGGATTGTTTCATTACCAGAGAAAAAGTTATATAAAAATAGCGTTTTTTATTTTATTTTAACTGTGTTACTAACGGTTTCATTTCTCATTATAGGATTTGGAATTTAGAGTGGATGTGTTATTATTGCTTATTTTAAAATGAGTAATAATTTTCACACCACTTTTTTTATTGTGTTCTAGGAAGTGGAAATTGCCCAAGAAATAATAGTAGTATAGTTATTTTCTTGTTGGTTAATTAATATTATGCAATCTTTACCATTTCATGTATGTATTCCCATAAATAAGTCAAAGATGGACGTGAAGGAACTACGTACAATTGTTTAGCGTGAGAAAGGTGCGCCTCTTTCTTTCGATTTGATAGGAGTGGTAAAATTGACAACTGAGCAACCAAAACATCCAGTGACATCAAACTTACAAGATAATGTTTCCTATTTAAAAGATAGGCTTGGTGTCGACAAAAGCTTTGATGTGATTCAGTTAGATTTGAAATATGCTGGTAAAGACATGTCAATGTTTTTAATCGATGGATTTGCTAAGGATGATATCCTTCATCTAATTATGAAGTTTCTAGCCAACCTAGATGAGCAGAGTCTAAAAGGAGATACACTTGATAAATTACTAAAGACATATATTCCTTATGTTGAAGTTGAAAAAGTTGATGATTTAGATAATGTTGTAGACTCTGTCTTAGCTGGCCCAACTGTCTTACTTGTTGATGGGTTAGATCAAGCGATCATAATAGATGCTAGAACTTATCCAGTTAGGGGACCACAAGAACCTGATACAGAAAGAGTGGTTCGCGGCTCTAGAGATGGATTTGTAGAAACGATTGTATTTAATACTGCTTTAACAAGAAGGAGAATTAGAGATCGTTCTCTACGAATGGAATATTTGCAAGTCGGAAGACGTTCAAAAACAGACATAGTCGTTTGCTACATAGAGGATATTGCAGATCCAGAGCACGTAAATGAGGTTAAAAAGTCGATTGATAAAATTGATACAGATGGATTACCAATGGCAGAGAAAACAATAGAGGAATTTATTTCCGGAAGACATTGGAACCCATATCCGGTTGTACGTTATACAGAAAGACCCGACACGGCAGCTGCACACCTATATGAAGGACACGTTATCATCTTTGTTGATGGTTCACCAAGTGTTCTCATCACGCCTACCACCTTTTGGCATCATTTACAGCACGCAGAAGAATATCGAAACAAACCAGTGGTAGGAGCCTATTTACGTATGGTTCGTTATGTGGCAGTTTGGGCTTCACTATTTCTGCTGCCAATCTGGTACTTATTATCTGTAAACCCAGAGCTTTTACCAGAGAATTTAAGCTTCATTGGTCCGAATGAAATGGGAAATATCCCTTTATTTGTCCAATTTATATTAATTGAGATAGGGCTCGATATGCTCCGGATGGCAGCTGTACATACACCTACCTCTCTTGCAACAGCACTAGGGTTAGTGGCAGCCTTATTGATTGGACAAGTAGCAGTAGAAGTTGGACTATTCACGAATGAAGTAGTACTATACTTTGCAGTTGTAGCAATTGGGACTTTTGCTACCCCTAGTTATGAATTAAGCCTTGCCAATCGAATAGTTAGGATTTTCTTCCTGATTGCAGCGGCTGCATTTAATGTTGTTGGATTTGTTATTGCAGTTACTCTCTGGATTATTCTTCTATCTAGAATGAAATCCTTCAATGTTCCATATTTTTGGCCGTTTATTCCATTTTCCTATCGTGCATTTCGCTCTGTTTTATTCAGAGCGCCAATCCCTTTGAAAAATAAGAGACCACCTGTATTACATCCTGAAGATCCTGATCGTTAAAGAGTGTCTAATCGGCACTCTTTATTTTTTTCTGTCTGCTCTTGCACATCGTTCCGTTTTTTAATACTCTAAATGGGAAGAGTATTAATAGTAGCTGATTTTTAAATTCTCTGAATAATACATATTAATAGGAAGAAACTCGACTTAAGAGGGGAAAATATGAATAGCATATTTGATGTTAGACAGTTACTAAAGACCTATGGAACTTATATTTACCTAGGAGACAGACTAGCTGACTTAGAATTAATGGAAGAAGAGGTAAGGGAACTTTATCAATCAAACATGATTGATATAAAACAGTTTCAAAAGGCGATTCTTTTGCTTCGTCAAGAAATGGCAAAGGAATCAAAAAAGCTAAATTAATAATAGTGTCATTAAAAGCTAAAAATTTTAAATAAAGGATGATTAGAGATGAAAGACCAGTGGTTAGTAGGGGTAGACCTAGGAGGAACAACAATTAAAATGGCCTTCGTTAGTTACTACGGAGAAATCATTGAAAAATGGGAAATTCCAACGAATAAAGCACAAATCACAACAGATGTAGCAAAGGCGATTGATTCAAAGCTTGAAGAATTAAATCAACCTAAGAGTAAACTACTAGGAATCGGGATGGGAGCACCTGGTCCAGTGAATATGGATACAGGTGTTGTTTATGAAGCTGTAAATTTAGGGTGGAAGGACTTTCCGTTAAAGGATCAGTTAGAGGTTGAAACAGGACTGTCTGCTATTATCGATAATGATGCGAACATAGCTGCTATAGGTGAAATGTGGAAGGGTGCGGGTGAAGGGTCTAAGGATCTAATCTGTGTAACTCTTGGAACAGGAGTAGGTGGTGGCATTATTGCGAATGGAAATATCGTTCACGGTGTAAATGGTGCTGCTGGTGAAATTGGGCATATAACCTCCATTACAGATGGTGGTGCTCCTTGTAACTGTGGCAAATCAGGCTGCCTTGAAACAATAGCCTCAGCAACTGGAGTGGTTCGTATCACAATTGAGAAGTTAAATGAACATTCTAGACCTAGCGTTTTACGTGAAGAATTTGAACGTAATGGAACCATTACTTCTAAACACGTATTTGATGCTGCGAGTGTCGGGGATGAATTAGCCAAGGAAGTTCTTGATTACATTAGCTTCCATTTAGGTTTTGCTCTTGCTAACTTGGCGAATGGACTAAATCCGGAGAAGATTGTATTAGGTGGTGGCGTATCTAAGGCTGGAGATATTTTAGTTCAGTCTGTTTCTGAACATTTTCATCGATATGTATTTCCTCGTGTAGGACTTGGGGCAAAAATCTCAATTGCAACATTAGGAAATGATGCAGGTGTGATTGGAGGAGCTTGGCTAGCTAAGACTAACTTACTATAAAATTATTTTTGAAGACTATATAGGTCAAATGGAGTAGAAGCTTCAACTTTTTTGGAATTCCAATTAAGTTGAAGCTTCTTTAAATTTTTTGAAAATATAAACTTTTGGTTCTACCGAAACTTTTTTACTTTTCATTCGTCTAAGTACTATAGACTTTGAATAAAAATTGCGTATCTATTAATGTTACTAGCCTTCCATTAATTAATTATTGCTTTTTTGTAAAATTCATATTAAGATTATTTTCATCGTGCTTCAAAACTAATAAATGGAAATTGTGACCTACAATCCATTTTTGAGCGACACAAGGAGGTAAAACCATGCGAAAGTTTTCGTTCTCTAAAATTAAATTTTTAGCTCTAACAACCGTATTGTTATGGATAAAAACCTATATAGTCTATAAAACTAGCTTCGATATAAAAATAGAGTCTCCTATGCAGGAGTTTATACTTTTTATAAATCCATTAAGCTTTTTACTATTGGTATTTGGTCTAGCATTCTTTATTAAAGAGAAAAGAAGAAATGCATATATTCTAACAGTAAGTATTATTACATCATTTATCTTATTTGCGAATGTTGTATTTTACCGTTTCTTTAACGACTTTATTACCATTCCAGTCTTGTTCCAAACGAGCAATATGGGGGATTTAGGTAGCAGCTTCACAGAACTATTTAAATTCACAGATTTACTTCTATTTGTAGATGTTGCGGTAATCCTTGCTATTGTTTTATTAAAACCTAACTTTGCAAGTATTGAGTCATTCACGAAGAAAGAACGTAGAACGTATTTTATTACTGTTGCTGCAGTGTTCTTCTTTAACCTTGGTTTAGCAGAAGCAGAAAGACCACAATTGTTAACTCGTACGTTTGATAGAGAAATGCTAGTAAAGAACATTGGTACGTATAACTATCACATTTATGATATTGTGCTACAATCCAAATCTTCGGCACAACGTGCAATGGCTGATAGTAGTTCATTTATTGAAATTGAGAACTATTTAAAAGCAAACCAAAAGAAACCTAATGAAGAATTATTTGGATTGGCACAAGGTAAGAACGTGATTGTCATTTCTTTGGAGTCTACTCAAAGCTTTGTAATTAATGAAAAGATTGACGGACAAGAAATCACTCCATTTTTAAATGATTTTATTAAAGATAGCTACTATTTTGATAACTTTTACCACCAAACTGGGCAAGGTAAAACATCAGATTCAGAGTTTTTATTAGACAATTCCCTATATCCAATTGGAAGAGGGGCAGTTTTCTTCACACATAGTGGTAATGAATTTACAGCTACTCCAGAGATTATTAAAGATTATGGTTATTACTCTTCAGTTCTTCATGCTAACGATAAGAGTTTCTGGAACCGTGACATTATGTATGGAGCATTAGGTTATGATCGTTTCTTTGAAATTAATGATTATGTTGTAAATGAAGAAAATTCTGTGGGCTGGGGATTGAAGGACTTGGATTTCTTTGAACAATCCATTGCACATCTAAAATCTCAACCACAACCGTTTTATTCAAAGTTTATTACGTTAACAAATCATTTTCCGTTTGAACTAGACCCAGAAGATAAAATGGTAAATGAATTCACATCAAATAGCCGAACATTGAATCGCTACTTTCCAACTGTTCGTTACCAAGATGAGGCTGTTAAACACTTCATTACTCGTTTAAAAGAAGAAGGTTTGTATGATAATTCGATTATTATTATGTATGGTGACCATTACGGTATTTCTGAAAACCATAACGTAGCAATGGAACAATTCTTAGGTCGTGAAGTTACACCATTTGAATCAGTGCAACTTCAACGTGTGCCATTTATTATTCATATCCCTGGTGTAACAGATAAGGATCCACAAACTTATTCTAAGGTTTCTGGCCAGATCGATTTAAAACCAACTATCCTTCATTTATTGGGTATTGATACGAAAGAGGATGTTCACTTTGGTTCTGATGTTTTCTCTAAACAAAAATTATCATTTGCTGTTTTAAGAGATGGAAGTTTCATCACTGAAAACTATGTTTACACAAAAAATACGTGTTATGATAAATCAACTGGAGAACCAACTAAAGAAGCATACTGTGAGCCATTCATGAAAAAGGCTAAGCAAGAATTAGAATACTCTGATCAAATCGTTTACGGAGATCTACTTCGTTTCTATAATGGAAAGTCTTATCAAGATCAATCACAAAATTTAAAGCAATAAAAAAAGCTCTGGCCGGTGGGTCAGAGCTTTTTAACTACTGCATAGTATTTATATCTTTAAGAATGATTGTAAAATCTTATACATACAGTTTAATAGAACCTTAAAGGGAGGGTCATTGTTTATGCGAATTAGAGTTCGAACAGGGGATTCACTCTGGTACTATAGTCAGCTGTTTGCACTACCATTACAGTTAGTTCTTGATTCAAACCGTAACCTAAATGTGTCAAATGTTCAGGTTGGTCAAGAAATTAATATTCCAGGGTTTCGTAAGCTTTCTTATACAATTAAAAAAGGTGACACCTTTTGGGGAGTTGCCACGAAAAGAAATATTGCAGTTGATGCCATTCAATTGTTAAATCCAGACAAGGATCCAAATACACTCCAAGTTGGTGAAGAAATATTTGTCCCATCTAGGGTCACAGAACCTATTGTGAATTCAAATAGAGAGTACGACTCAACTTTAATGAGTAAAGACCTTAATAATATGTCAGATATATATCCATTTGTAAGATATCAGTCTATTGGTAAATCTGTCTTGGGGAAAGACATTCAAGAAATACAAATTGGAAACGGACCCAAGCGCGTTCACATTAACGGGTCATTTCATGCAAACGAATGGATTACTACAGCTATTATCATGAAATTTGTTAACCAGTTTTTACTTTCCCTAACGAACATGTCTTCATTACGGGGATTTACGACAAATCCATTTTATCAGGAGGTTACCCTTTCTATAGTCCCGATGGTAAACCCTGATGGTGTTGATTTGGTTTTAAATGGCCCTCCTAATATAGAACCCTATAAAAGCGATGTGGTCGAAATAAATAATGGAAGCCTTGATTTTTCTAATTGGAAGGCCAATATACGTGGTGTAGATTTAAATAATCAATACCCTGCAGAATGGGAAATTGAAAAAGAGCGTAAAGAGCCTAAAGCTCTAGCTCCCCGTGACTATCCTGGCGATGCTCCACTAACAGAGCCCGAAGCTATTGCGATAGCAGAATTAACGAGGCAAGGAGATTATTCTAGAGTGTTAGCGTTTCATACCCAAGGGGAAGAATTCTATTGGGGCTACGAAGATTTGGAGCCTCCATACGCAGAAGTGATTGCGAATGAATTTGAAAGAGTTAGTGGATATAAGTCTGTCCGCTTTATTGATAGCCATGCTGGATACAAGGATTGGTTCATTCAAGAATGGCGACGTCCGGGCTTTACTATTGAATTAGGAGAAGGAGTCAATCCGTTACCTTTAACACAATTTGACGAAATATACGAAGAAAGCCTAGGTATATTTTTAGCGTCCATGTATATGTAGGTAATTTCCAAATTTCACATTTTATACGAATGAAATTTTGCTATCAGTGAACGATAAATACCAATAGACCTATAAAAAAAAGCCGTGAAATTCGGCTTTTTTCTCTTGAATTGAAACTTTCTAGGCATCATAATCGTAATAGACTATATATGAGAGGTGAAGGAAATTGGTGAGAGTGTTACTTGCTTTACTGTTTACTGTCATTTTCATTTCAGGTTGTCAATCCTCTCATCAATTGTATGAAGTAAGTGATATGCCATATAAAGAAGAAAAGGACGTACTGAAAGGACAAGTACCCGTCCCCTTTTTTAGTACCAGTCAACAGATTATATCTCTTGATATGAATGGAGAAGCATTTAATACAGTTGGTGAGTGGTTTGATGATGAGAGTATTTTATACATCGTGGATAAGGATGGAGGGTCAGATCTATATTACTACCATCTATTCTCAGGAGAGAAAAAGTTGTTTTACCATACAGATTCACCGATTGTCACAATGAAAGCGAATGAAGATCATAGTCTATTTCTAATCCATTCCTCAAGTGAAAGGAATGAGGCAGAGTTTCTTGTTGTCAACAAAGAAGGAGAGAAAGTATATGATTGGAAAATAAACTCCTTTGATTTGCAATTTGTATGGAACCCTAATGTCTTAGATGAGGTATTTGTTACTGCCTTTTTAGAGGATTGGTCTTTTTCAACATTTGTTATAAAGATAGGTGAAGAAACAGTAACTCCATATACTGTTAATGAGCCATTCGTGCAATGGTTTGATAAACAGAGTATTGCTTTTATGAAATGGAATCAGGAAGAACCAGTGTTCAGTGCACCTTTATATACGTTTAATTTTGAAACAAACAAAGAAAGTCTATTGATGGAAGACGTAATCTCATTTACAACCTTTAAGGACGTTCTTTTCACGGTTAGTAATGATAAAGTCCAAACAACTAAAGGGATTTACAGATTATATGATACTGGGACAATGAATAAAAAGAAAGAAATAATGGTCCCCTTGTTGACAACCTATTCTAGATGGTATGTACCTTACCATGATTATGTCACGAATCAAAAGAAATTCTATACACTTTTACCAGATGAAAGTGCAAGTTATGATACATATACCGGAAAATTTGAACTAATCGCTTTTTCACTTGATGCAGAGGAAAGTGAAACAATTCTTTCCAATGTAGATAGCCTACCGATTAACTTTTCACCTAATGGTTATTACTGCTTATATGGTTATCAATTTGAAAATGTGATTGATGTAAAGGAAAAGGAAGTAAAAGAACTGATACAATTATAAGGAGAGATTTCATTTGGCTATTGTAGATGTAACCGTTATCCCTATAGGGACAGATTCACCAAGTGTGAGTAAGTATGTGGCTGAAATACAAAAAATCCTTGAGAGTTACAAGGAGAAGGGTACTATAAACTTTCAGTTAACTCCAATGAGCACACTAATTGAGGGAGAGTTACCTTCTCTCTTTGAAGTTATTCAAGCGATTCACGAGGCACCTTTTAATCAAGGTATACAGCGAGTGGCAACGAATATTCGAATTGATGATAGACGTGATAAAAAAGTTAAGATGAATGATAAACTCGAAAGTGTTCGGAGTAAAATGTAAATAAAAAGCCATCAAGGATAGTGTTCCTTGATGGCTTTGTTCATTTTGACTTAGTGTGCTACAGGGAAACCATGGTTTAGTACTGTCATGATTGTGAACCAACCAAAAACAGCTACAGTTCCTAGTGAAAACATAATCCCAAGTAGGTTTTTAGTGCGAATCGAGTGTAATGCACCAAAAACAGAAAAAATAGTTACTAATGCAAAAATAATTACTAGACCCATTTATTTTGCCCCCTTACTACTATTGTATAAAGTGTTGTTGTGTATGTCAGATCTATTTTATAACCTATAGTGTCTGACGCTAGAGAAGATAAACCTTCTCATATTATTTCCATAATTTTAATGATCTACTATACTTTCTATATGTAGATTTACGGACTTGTACGTTACCTATTTTAATCTTTTTCACTTAATTTGTCGAGGTCAAAAAATGAAACTTCTATGTCATATGCTTGTGCAATTTTATTTACTAGTTCAATAAAGTTACGATCTACATAATAATACTTCTTTGATTCTAAAGTATCGATACAAATAAGGTGCTCCTCAAATTGGTACAAAGACATCTCGATTTGTTCTTTTGTGCCACTTTCGATGGTAAATACCGAGACCATTTCAAGAAATAAATAATCCTTTTCTTGAAGAGAGTGGATTCCATAATCGTAAAATGTTTCTTTCGTCTCAGGGTTATGAAGCTCAATTAGCAGGAAAAAGTCTTCAAAGAGATTTTTTGTTATAAGATAATCTTGTAATTCTAACGCTTCTTTGGCAGTAGCTACAAGTAGAAGCTGCTCATCACGGTCAATTATAGTTGCGATGCTGGCTACTTCTTTGATTAGTGTGGCTGTGTAGCCCGGCAATTTTTCTTTTACAATACTCATCTCAAGCCCAAATCTTAATAACATGATTTAAGCCTCCTTATATGTATTCATTTTTCGATAGTTTAATTATAGTGTAAAATAGAAAGATAATAACTGCAATGGAGGTACATAGTATGAAATGGCAAAGAGTTCCGCTTGGTCCGTTATCGACCAATGCCTATATTTTATCTAATCAACAGAAAGAATGTGTAATATTTGATCCAGGTGGGGACGATCAAAAATTAATTTCGACCCTTAACCGCCAAGGATTGAAGCCTGTAGCAATATTATTAACACATGCTCATTTCGACCATATAGGGGCAGTGGATGAAGTAAGAAATCAATATGGAATCAAAGTATACATACATGAAAGTGAGAAAAAATGGCTTGGTGATTCTTCGTTAAATGGTTCTAGATTCTTTATGGGGAATGAAGTCCGAATAAACGACGCAGATGTCCATCTTAAGGAAGAAGGAAAGTTAACAGTAGGTTCATTTACGTTTGAGCTATTCCATACACCAGGGCATTCACCAGGTAGTGTTTCTTTCTACCATGAGGAAGCGGAAGTTGTCTTTTCAGGTGACGCTCTATTTGCTGGAAGTATCGGGCGTACAGACCTTCCTGGCGGGAATTCTGAGCTACTTCTTTCAAGCATCCATAAGAAGCTTCTTTCTTTACCAGAAGAAACAATCGTTTTATCTGGACATGGACCTGAGACAACTATTCAGGCTGAGATGGACGATAATCCGTTTTTGCATGGGTTTTAGGGGTTTGGGTGTTGAGGGCTGATCGAAACGTAGCGAAGCGGACTCAAATACCCTTATTTGACTCAAAAAGGTGTTTTTGAGGTCGCTTCCGGACTCACAGGCCGTTATTGCTTCAAAATAGAGGTGTTTAAGTGAGATTTTTAGGTAATAACGGAATTTGAGTCCGATAGCAGTATCACAATGGCTTCTTTTAAGCAAATAGCTGCTTCTCAGTCCGCAAAAAGTAAAAATCCCTTCTCATACGACGAGAAGGGACCTCTAGGGATACTCTATTAAAATAATGGTGGGAGGGGATATTGTAAGCTACTACTCTAAAGATATAACAAAGTATTTACAGTGTCAATAGTGCAAACATACGAGAAGGTGACATTATGATAGATTATTTAAAACATGTAATTTCCGAGTCTAAAACAGGTCAAATACCTTATGATGACTATATGAATATCGTATTATACCATCCTGATTTCGGATATTACATGAAGCAAAAAGAAAAAATCGGTAAGGGTGGAGACTTTATAACAACTAGCAACATTTCTAATGTGTTTGGCATTCTTTTTGCAGACGTATTTCTTAAGTTGTTTTCAAAAGTGGAGTTAAAGCCACACCTATGTGAGATTGGTGGAGGAAATGGTCGATTCGCAAAAGCAATTTTAGATCAAGTACATAGTAAAGATCCAGACCTTTATGATCGCCTAACTTATACATTAATCGAAAGTAGTCCTTACCATCAATCACTTCAACAAAGCATACTAGAAACTCATCGTGGCATTGAGCAATTCCAAAGTGTAGAGGATATGCAAAAGACATATCCAGAGTTTAACGGAATCATTTTCTCAAATGAACTTTATGATGCCTTTCCAGTAAGCGTGATTGAAAAGCATAATAATGAGCTGTATGAAGTCATGGTTGCTCTAGATAATGAAGGTAAATTAGTTGAAAGGTACATCCCATTGTCTAATAAAGCAATCCTTACGTACCTTGAAGAACAAAACATCTCTTTAAAAGAAAAGCAGAGATTTGAAGTTCCACTAGCAATGCAAGAGCATATTGAAAAGCTTGGAATATGGCTCAACAAGGGCATAGTCATCACAGTAGATTACGGCTACACAAATGAAGAATGGAAGCTGCCAGAGCATAGCAAAGGTAGTCTAAGAGGATATTATAAGCATCAACTAGTTGAGAGTGCTCTAGAGCATCCGGGAGAGATGGATTTAACAACGCATATTCATTTTGATTCATTGGTGACAGCAGGGGAAAAGAGTGGACTAAATTATGTTACAAAATTAAGGCAAGATCGTTTTTTATTAGCTGCAGGTATTCTCGATTACCTACAAGAACACCATGATACAAACCCTTTTTCGGAAAAAAGTAAACAAAACCGTGCACTTCGTTCATTAATTATGGAAGGTAGCATGAGTGCGGCGTTTCACGTAGTAATCCAAGAGAAAAATATCTCAATAGCATGGGATGAAATCTTAACATCATGGTAAAGAAAAAAAAGCGATGTAATCATCGCTTTTTTAATGGGTTGCCCCAGGAACCATCATAAATGTTGTCCAGTAGGTAAATCCAGCAAAGAAAATTGCTAAATATGCGCCGAAAACATAAATATACATACGTTCAGACAATTTTAAATAACTTAAAAGAATAAAGAATCCAGTTTGAGCAAAGAAAAGTAATGCAGTTTGCTCCATGTGGCCAAGGTAAAACATTACTGCGAATATACCTGTCCAAAATCCTAATACGCGGAACATACGATCCATATGTATCCCTCCTTTATACCTCTATCCATCACTTAACTATTATAATGTAAGTTAAAGTGAATTGTAAATATTACTTTACGATAAACTTCTCCCAGTGAAGTTTTCACTACGCTCCACTGAGATATAGCTTTCCTCATATTGGTACTGTTAATTCGAAATAAGTGCTTGATAGCTGCAAGATTCACAATTTAACATCATATTTTCTTCTTCAATTAACTCAACATCATTAAATAAAACAGAAAACATTCCATTTATAAAGGCAAAATGCATCCTACAGATGGTTTCATGATTCGTTTTTGCAACTTCCTTGAAAGGACAATTATAGATTTTGAAAAAGATTTTTGTTTTATCTAGATTATGATGAAATTCAGGATAGAACCCAGCTGTATCAGAAGCGTCCTTTAAAATCTCTAATTTCTGTTCAAAAGATAAATCTAATGGTGAGCCACTATTTGCTGACAAATGGCCAGAAACTAGCTCTTGACCAAACACTCTTCCAGTTTCATATAATGCATCTTTACCAGCCTCACCGAGCGACATCATTGAACGTATAGCAATCTTTGCAAGAAGCTTATAATCACGAGCAGGGAAGTGCAACTGTATTACATCATCTGATAGTCGATAAAGCCTACTAGGTCTTCCACCTTTACCTGTCTTTTTAGTCTCTGAAATTAACATGTTCACATCTTCTAATTTAGTTAAGTGTAGTCTAGCTACATTGGGATGAATATTGAATTCATCAGCAATCTCTTGAACGGTTACTTCCCCATGTCTTTTAATTACAAAATGATAAATATAATAACGTGTTGGATCAGACAGTACGTTTGTAATCTTTAATGTTTGTTCCATCCTTCTCACTCCTACCCCTACAGACTAATTTCATTTTATTTTATATCTTCAAAATGTTAGACGGCATTTAATGTATAGGGATAGTATATACGATGAACATAGTAGTAACGCTATGATTTATATCACAGTACTATGGTTATTTCACAAAAAAAGAGAAAAATTCAATAAAATGTCAAAAAGAGCTTAACTCCTAAGAGTAAGCTCTTTTTAAGATAGCTGGGCTAGCTGGATTTGAACCAACGCATGACGGAGTCAAAGTCCGTTGCCTTACCGCTTGGCTATAGCCCATTGAAAAAACATCAAGCGATACATCCTCGAATATTCGTCATGAATCCGCACCGCAAGAGGATATTTTGGGATATTTCAGAAGGAAATATCACGAAATATCGTCGACAGCAAAATACTTTTCAAGACGAAATAAACCATCAAGACAAAATACTTTAGCTATAAGGTACCATTGATACCCCAATTCGAAGTCCCGCACCGCAAGAGGATATTTTGGGATATTTCAGAAGGAAATATCACGAAATATCGTCGACAACAAAATACTTTTCAAGACGAAATAAACCATCAAGACAAAATACTTAAACTAAAAGGTACAATTGAAATCTCAATTTAAAATAATTTCTTGCTGGTACATCAATTATGGTAACCGATATCAAGGATAATATACGAAAAAAATGAAAAAACTTTAAAAGTGTATAGGGAGAGCATATTTTCAGGAACAATAACAAACAGAATACTATCTTTTAAAGGAGCTTTTATAAATGGATTTTAGTTGGGTATGGAAGGCAGTACTGATAATAGTAGCGGGTACTTTTTTACTAAGATTTGCAGGAAGAAAGTCAATTTCTCAAATGACGTTAGCACAAACAGTCATCATGATCGGTATTGGATCATTACTTGTACAACCAGTTGCCGGCCGAAATATTTGGGTAACAATTGGTGTAGGTGCTGTTTTAATACTAACTTTAATTGCAATGGAATATGGCCAAATTAAATCGGATAAACTAGAAAACTTTATCACAGGTAAGTCTAAGATGGTAATTGAAAATGGAGAAGTTAATGTAAAGAACTTAAAAAAGATGAGATTGACAGTTGACCAGCTTGAAATGAAGCTCCGACAAGGGAATGTGGCAAGGATTAATGACATAAAGTGGGCTACACTAGAACCAAATGGGCAAATTGGATTTCTACTAAAAGATCAATTACAACCTGCCACAAAGCAGGATGTGGAACAAATACAAAAGGATATTCAGGAATTAAAAATGCTGTTTAATCAGCGTTTACCTAAAGTGAAATTAATTACTAAGTTTAATGAGCCAGCTGTTGAACCTACACCACCCGCATCACAAAAGCAAGAAAATGATCAGCCTGATATTTTTTCAGAAGTAAACTATAAGTCACATGAAACACCACCTCCGAAGTACCTACAATAAAACAAAGAGCGCAGCCATGTTTAACCATGTTTGCGCTCTTTGTTTTTTATAATTTAAACCTCTTAGAAAGTTGTGATAGAGATTTGGATAGTTGACTTAACTTCAATCCTGCCTCATGTGTGCTTTCCATTTGTACTATTTGATTTTCACTTGTCGCTAACATTTCCTCGGTGCTTGCTAATGTTTCCTGAGAAACCGAGGCAAAGCGGATTGTTGCTTCTTCAAGTTGAGGGATTCCTTCTTTTAGCTCATATAATTCAGTTTTCATATCTTCTAACTTAATTGTTAAACTAGAAATTACGTTCATAAGATGGTCAAAGGACTCTTTGGAATCATGTGCACTTGAAAGGTTCATTTTTATCTTATGTAGCATTTGGTCAAACTCTTCGGTAGCAACAAAGGTTACTTTTTCCATTTCCGAAATTGAACTAGAAATTTCTTTACTAGCTTTTGATGATTCTTCTGCTAGTTTACCTACTTCCTGCGCAACTACAGCGAATCCCTTGCCAGCTTCACCTGCCCTAGCAGCCTCGATAGAAGCATTCAGTGACAACAACTTTGTTTGCTCGGCAATGTTTTTTATTAACCCTACTAAATTCGAGATAGCAGTTGAATGGTGCTGAACATGCTTTACCGTAGAAGTCATATGTTCAAAATCTTTCTCAAAAGATATGGTTTTTTCGATTAATACAGAATTATTTTGCTCTCCACGAATAGCTGATTGATTCATGTCTTCTGAACTTTCAAAGACTGTATTCATATTATGTAATAATTTATCTACATTCTCTTTCATGGCATGATAACTCGCTACATTACTTTCAGAGCTAATTGCAGTCTGTTCTGCGCCTTCTTTTACTACAATAATGGCCTTTATTAATTGACGGCTATATTCTAATGCATCTTCTGATGTACAACTAAGATTTCCACCCGTTGTTTCCAATTGATTTGTTGTTTCATTAATTTCTTTAATAATCATGCGCATTTGAGTAAGCATGGTATGAAAGCTTTTATCTAGAGAACGAATCTCTGGTATCTTTGTTTGTAAAGAATCAGATAACTCCACTAAATTACCGTCACGTACTTCTCTCATAATAGATGTCAATCTCATCAGAGGTTTGGTTAAGCTTTTAACAAATAAAGTAAGAATTATAGAAGAAATAATAATACTTATTACTACAGTTATAATTGTAGTGATGGCCATGTTTGTTACGGATCCTAAGTATGATTTAGTTGGAACGACTAAAAGATAATGTCCATTAACCTCATCCATCTTTAAAACTGAAATGGTGTAATCTTCACCATTTAGTTTTTCTTGAAAGACAGCTTTATCAGATTCGGTTACTTTATTTACAAACGTATTAGAGAAAGACAGTGAAGAGTCCTTACTACTCTTAAAAGGTGTTACAATCTTATTTGAAATAGTATAGATACTTGAAACAATTCCATCTTTCTCTAGTTGTTTTTGTTGATCGCGAACACTAACCTCAAGTTGTTGTTTAAAATATGTATCATCACTTACATATAGAAATTTTAGATTTTTAGCAACATACCCCATCATTTCGGCTTCTCTTTCTAACCTACTTTCGATTGTTTGTATCGTTGCATTTTTTGCTTGAAAATAAGAGCTTACCCCTACTGTAGTCAGCGATGTTATAAGTAATATAACAAAAAGAAATGACAATCTACTTCGTAGACTAAGTCTACTAAACTTAAATTTACTAAAGGGAGTTACAAAGTTTGGTTTCAATCTCTTGCTTAGTATGGTTTTCTTAAAATTTTGGATATACTTTTTCATACTTTTGCCCCCATCATCATCCTATTACGACAAATTATAACAATGAAATATTAAGCCAGTATTAAGATTTAGTAGATTAGACCTACCTAATTCACTACTATTTAAAGGTGATAAGCGGGCAAAAATTCAGGTGGGATAAGGAATGTGGCCAATTTGTGAACTGTTTACATAAAATTTACAAAGGTATAAAAAAATTTGAAGGTAAATGTCATATTATGTTGAAATAAGTAAAGGCAAATAAACTTTATGACATGAGGTGATTTTTATTGAATCCAATTGAACAATTGGGGGACAGGATTTTACAGGATGCCTATATTAATCGTGTATCGGATATCCATTTTGTTCCTCGAAGAAATGATGCAATTATCCAGTTTAGGCTAGACCACGAACTAGTTACAAAGGAAATTATCGAAAAACAAAAATTTGATCGCTTAATCTCACATTTTAAGTTCCTCGCAGAAATGGATATTGGAGAAAGACGCCGTCCGCAAAATGGAGCGCTCTCTACAGTCATACATGACACCTTAATCAGTTTACGTCTATCAACATTACCTACCGCTTATGAAGAAAGTTTAGTTATCCGATTACTTCCACAGGACACAACCTACCCATTGTCTCAGCTTTCACTATTTCCAAACACGACGAAAAAATTAATCTCACTTTTAAAACATTCACATGGCTTAATTTTGTTTACTGGTCCTACTGGCTCTGGTAAAACCACTACTCTTTACTCCTTGTTAGGAGCTACAAAAAAACTATTCAACCGGAATATCATTACCCTAGAAGATCCAATTGAGCGTAAGAATGAGGATGTTCTTCAAGTACAAGTAAACGAAAAAGCAGGAATCACCTATGCAACTGGCCTTAAAGCCATATTAAGGCATGACCCTGATATCATCATGGTCGGAGAGATTCGTGATGCTGAAACGGCTCAAATTGCTGTTCGTGCGGCACTTACAGGTCATTTAGTACTTTCTACTATGCATACGAGAGATACAAAAGGTGCGATTTATCGTCTACTCGAATTTGATGTATCCCTTCAAGAAATCGAGCAAACATTAATTGCAATTGCAGCTCAAAGGCTTGTAACTATTAAATGCCCATTTTGTGAGGGACAATGCTCATCCTATTGTAAAAAAATGAGGAAAACTAGGCGAGCTAGTGTTTATGAACTACTAAGTGGACGAGCTCTAGAAGAGGTAATGAAAGAGGCTAAGGGTGAGAAAGGTAGTGGGAACTACCTAAAACTGCGTGATGTGATCAAGAAGGGGATAGCACTAGGGTACTTGGATAATAGTGAGATGGAACGATGGGTTATTAAAAATGAACAGGAATAAATGGAAACCTGACGAACAAGTGGTCTTTTTAAAAAGATTAGGAGAACTACTGGATCATGGTTATTCCCTTACACAAGGAATTGAATTTCTTCAGTTCCAAATGAGAGAAAAATGTAAGAGTGATTTACAAAATGGATTGCAAAAACTAAAAGAGGGTGAGAGTTTTTATAGCATACTGACAGAATTAAAGTTCCATAAAGATGTTCTATCTTATTTGTTTTTTTCCCAAAAACAAGGCGATATATCGTTTGCACTACGAGAAGGCAGTTCTATTTTGTCTAGAAGAATTGAGCATACCGCAAAGCTTAGAAAAATGATTAGTTATCCACTTTTCCTTATGTTCTTCGTGTGTTGCATTGTCATTGTTATGATGAAAGTTCTTTTACCACAGTTTCTTGGACTTTATGATTCTATGAACCTAGATACTTCATTCTTCATAATCCTCCTACAAAACTTTACGAACATTGGTAAATTCGTTTTATATGTTGTCCTAGCCTTCATTGTTACTAGCATCCTATTTTTCTTCCTATACTTTAAGCGAGTATCAGCAATTATACAGATGAAGTTTATTGTAAAAATACCTTTTATAAACAAATGGATCCGGTTGCTAAATTCTCATTTTTTCTCAGTGCAGCTAAGCAATCTATTAAAAGGTGGACTATCAATTTATGAAGCAATTAAATCCTTTGAAGAACAGCAGCATTCTCAATTTTTTAAAGAAGAAGCCACTCTAATGAAAGCTTCACTAACATCAGGTGAAAGACTAGATATGATTATCCATTCACGAACCTATTTTGATAAAGAGTTAGCACAAATCATTAAACACGGTCAATCCCACGGAAATCTTGACCAAGAGCTATACCATTATAGCCACTATACATTAGAGCAACTAGATAGCAAGATAGCTAGTTTCTTAAAAATAAGTCAACCACTCTTATTTGGGAGCATTGGACTTATAATCGTATCAATGTACATGGCAATCATGCTACCTATGTTTAAGTTAATTAATTCTATCTAAAAGGAGATAAAAAACAATGAATGAAAAAGGCTTTACACTAATTGAAATGATCATAGTTTTGTTTGTCATTTCTATTTTACTTCTAATTACCATTCCAAACATTACCTCACACAATGCTGTCATAAAAGATAAGGGGTGTGATGCACTGATTAAGATGGTTCAAGCACAAGTTCAGGTATATGAAATAGAAAAAGAGACCATTCCTACACTGGCTGAACTTAAGACGGGTAATTATATTACTACAGATAGATGTCCAGGTGGGAATTCACTTGTTATCGATTCAATAACTGGGAAGGTTTCTGAAAGTGCAACCCCCTAAAAATAACCAAAGTGGTTTCACTCTTATTGAAATTCTTCTGGTCTTAACAATCATGTCTACATTAACTTCCATTACACTACTTCAGCTTAAACCTGCCTTGGAAGCAAAACAACTCCAATCTTTTTTTCGAACATTAGAGACAGATTTACTATATGCCCAAAACTATGCAATGAGCCATAGCGAGCCAGTATACGTTTATTTTGTCGACCAGCAATTTCATTATAAGATGTTGGTCGGTTCTAGTAGGCTTGAGGTTCTAAGACGTAACTACTCAAAAAATATAAAAATTCCTTACAACAATTTAATTCCAGGTATTGTTTATCTCTCCAACGGAAATTTATCAAAATCAGGTGCAATTATTTTTGATTACAAAGGGGATCTGTATAAGACTACATTTTTGCTTGGGAGAGGGCGCTTTTATGTTACGAAAATGTGAGCGAGGCTTTTCACTTTTGGAGGTATTGGTTTCCTTTTCGGTTTGGTTATTACTCTTCACTACTTTGATACCGTCCTTCGTTTTAGTTAAACAAGAAAGAGCCAATATTCTTTTTGTTAACACTGCAAATCAACTCATTTTTGAAGAGTTAATGGCCATTAAAAATAACTCAGGAGTAAAAGAAAATAAAACTGTCTCAAGAAATGGTATTTCTTATACTTTGGAGTGGAGTGCTGTTGATGAAACAAAAGTTTGTGTTCGTTGGGAAGATAAACGCAAACGTCCAGAAGAAAGGTGTGGATATACAAATCAATGAACAATGAAAGAGGTTTTACATTCCTAGAAATGCTAGTTTCACTGTCTATTCTAATGCTCATACTCACATTTGTAGTTGGATTATTAGCTATTATAAAAGAGCCTAAATCAGGTGGAATCAACAAACTCGAATGGGAAGTCTTTATCCAACAAGCAAAACAGGAAATATACCAATCAACTCATGTTACAAAGAATATTACAACCCTTAGGTTTTCAAAAAACAATGGCGAGACAGTAACTTATGAAACCTATGGTACAAGCATTCGAAGAAGAGTGAATGGAGCAGGGCATGAGATACTCCTTCAAAATGTTAATGGGGTTAAGTATGAAATGCTAATAAATGGAGTCGTCATTGAAGCAATAGATAAACATAACAACGTTTTTAAGTCACAACTATTCTCTGTTTTTCCATTGGGGTGATGTATGAAAAATGAAAAAGGCTTTATTTTACCAACAACCATTGCTATCTCTTTACTGTTTTTTGCAGTCTTTACACATCAATTAGACCTGTATATTACTGAGAAGCGGTTTTATAAGGAAGTAGAAGAGCAATACCATTTAGAAATAATTATTAGTATGGCAGTAGATGACATCATTGAGGAGATAGAACGTAGAAAAGTTGAGGGGAGCCTCACTAGTTCCTATTCCGAATGGTTGTATTATCCTAATGGACAAGTAAGATATCAAGTTGCTGAACAAACCTTAGATAGATTTGCAATTACTATGTACTGCGATACATCAAATGGGAGGAAGTACAACGCGAAGTTTTTATATAACTATACAGAAAAGAAACCAGGTCAATGGATTAGGTTTTAAAAATGGTTTAGTTATTGTAAAATGACAACAAATCGTATTTTAGGAGAGAAAAATGAAAGCAATCTATTTAACAGGGTTTATGGGAGCGGGAAAATCAACAATTGGTCGGGAACTTGGTAAGGCATTATATCTGCCAGTTATTGATACAGATGATTACATCGAAAAAAATAAGGATAAAAAAGTTAGAGACATCTTTGAAACTGAGGGAGAAACCACATTTAGAACGTATGAGCGAGAAGCTTTGAAGGAGCTACCAACTGAGGATGTGATTATTACAACTGGTGGGGGAATGGTGACTCAACAAGAAAATCGTGAGTGGTTGTTATCTCGTGGTACAATTATTTACTTGCACTGTGATTTTGACATTATTGTAGAGCGCTTAAAGTATGATAGCTCTAGACCGTTATTTGATCATGAGCAATTATCTAGAACAGAAAAACTTTTCCATGACCGATTACCTCTCTATCAAGAAGCACATTATACAATTAATACCTCAAATAAAGAAGTGAACGATATTGTAAATGAGATTATGTTGGAGATTAAAAAGTAATAAACTTGGGCAAAATAACACTAAAAGAGTAAGTAGGTGTTATATATGTCTCCAAATGATTATGTGAAATTTATGACTCAGCAAATTGTTAGCTATATAGATAAACCAAAAAATATTCGTAAGGAAACCAGACAACTACGTAAGAGTGAGCGTTCACCTTTCATGGATCAATGGTTTGGGGTTATTCCTTTTGCATTTAAGTTATTGTTAAAGAAACGAAAATAACACGAGAGTGACATATCTTCAATGTCACTCTTTTTTAGATTTTAGTGAGCAACCTCCATTATTTGTATCTCTTTTACTTCTTCTGACTTTACATCATAACTAATCGTCACATACACTCCAAATTCTTTTCCAAAGTGTCGTAATAAAAACTTAAAACGCTTAATTCCAGTGCCATCCTTCTTTTCTTCATGCCAAATATATTGATATTCCTTAATCAGCACACCATCATACTTTTTCTGAACTTCTTCAATAGCTAGTTCTCCCCATTTTTCGCCTTCTTTTAATTGCCCAGATTCAGCTGAAACTTTTTCAGTAGGTAATACGTAAGAGTAACCAGAGGAAATAAACATAGCTATAAATAGACTAAATACACATTTTTTATAAATAATAATCACCTCATTTTATAGCATTTACACAACGATTATAACTATACATTAGGTGGGATAATATGATGAAAAATTTTAGTAAGTGGCTAATCGGTTTTAGTGTTCTTTTCCTATTTGGTTGTACGCAGGAAAAGCCTTCGGAAAATACGTTAGCAAAGGTAAAAACCTCAGATCTAAGTGAAGTCAATATGAGCCTTGTTGAATCATTAGGCGTTGAAAAAGTAGCTGTTTACGATATTGAACTTTACAAACCAGATGAAGTTAAGTACATCGAATTTTGGGTAGAACATTATAAGAATGGCGAAAAACAACAAGGAAATCTAACAGGTGCTGCCATGGGTCTAGGACCTGAGGTTGAAGAAAAAGAGACTACCTTTACAGTAGCATTTGCGAAAACTTCCTTTGATGTAGATGAGGACAAATACGATCGTTGGAATTCTTCCTTATCACAAGGTGGAACAACCGCTTCTTCTCAATCGGGAGCAATTAAAGTTGAAGATACCAACTTAAGTGAGGCATTTTCGAGTTTTGGTCATGATATCAATATCGAGGGTATAAAAAAGCCGGTTACACTAGCCGTTACCATAAGAAATGACGGAAACTCAATGACGATGAGAACTATTAACTTTGAAGACGAAGAAGAGCTTGAGAAGTTTGTTATGAAATACAAAGAAGTTTTCTTGTATCGAATTATGTTATTAGATCAAGAACCTTTTCAATAAAAAAAATACAACCCTTCTCTTAATTGAAGAATGATTTGAAGCCCTTCCGTACATATTAATGCTATATGAAACAGGCATTATTATTGGGAGGATGTTATGAAAAAATTATTCTTTATACTAATATGCGCGATGACTTTAGTTGGCTGTGGCGGCGGTAAAGACAAAGCCAAGGAAGAAAAAAAAGAAGCCAAGACAGCAGAAACAGAAGGAACCACAGTAAATGATGCAGGAATTGCACGTATCCAAGCACAAACTGAATTAGGTACACTAGGTTTTACACCTGAAGAATTAAAAGAAAACTGGAACGTAGCACAAGCTGAAATGAAAGAAGACGAAGCCTATCAAATCAAAGACCTTACTGTATCAAATGGAGAATTTAAAACTGATGTAGGAGAAGGTTTAATTCTAGAAGGAATTGTAAACGAAGATACAAACGAAGTCTCAAAGCTATCCATTATCCGAAAAGAAGTGGAAGCTGAAAAGCTAGAGCAATCCCTTGATCAGTTTGAAGATACACTTGCTTCGTTCTTCTTACTTGTGTCTGTTACGAATAAGGATAAAAAAGTAAGTGAAGCTCAAATTAACTCTATGGTTCATGACTTAGTTATTTTGGAAAAGGATAAGGATCAGCTTGATTCTTCAGCTACCTTGAATAATGTAAATTATAAAGTTGTTGAGAATGAGCGTGGGCTTGTTTTAACGGCAACTGAGAATAAAGACTAAAAAAAGCGGCCTAGTTGGTCGCTTTCTTTGGTGTTGCATAAATAATATAACGTTCAGGTGCACTTCCTACATATGAAAAAGGATAACATGTGCTTAACACAAGTATTTCATTTGGAGCAGTAGACTTAATAATTGTTGTATCATCGGCATCTACAACCTCCGTTCTTTCAATTGTGTAGGTGAAACTACCATAAGGTAAAGTCACAACTAACTCGTCTCCAATTTTTAATTCTCCCATTCTTCGAAAAACAGTATCCCGATGTCCCGATAAAACAATTTGGTCTTTATCACCAGGATAGGCTGTCCCCTTATAATGGCCAACTCCTCTTGCCAGCTCATCCTCATCTGTTCCTTCTATAATAGGTAACTCTGAATTTAAGCGAGGAATTGATAATATACCGACTGCATCCCCTTGTTTAGGAGAAAATTCTATTTCTTCTTTTTGAACAGTTTGCTCAACCTCTGTACTGGAATGCTTAACAGTTCCTTTCTTCAACACCTTATATGCTTCAGAAAGACTACTTTTTTGTGCATTTTCCGTTTGTGCATACTGATAAGTACCAGCCACTACTAATAAAAAACCGCCAACAATGATAAACATAGAGATGTATTTCAGCATACCTAATTCATTTCCTCATCTCTCGTAGTAAGATTTAAAAAAGAACGAATTGTTTCGGTAGTTATACCCAATTCTTTTGCTTCAAGTAATAGTTCAACCCAATCTATATCTAAGACATGGCTGCTTTTTGAGCTATTAATGAACTTATTCATTGATTCCTCCATCATTCAGAAACATTTCGCTCCTGTCTAGTATTCTTCCAATTTCGAAAATTAATAAAATCACGATACTCCCGAAAATCTTCCTTACTCATTCCATCATCAATTGCTTTCTTCAATAGAACGGCCCATTCATTATCTAGAATCTCCCTTGTTACTTTTGCACTAGACCCAGTACCTAATAGATACTCAATATCTGTATCTAGTGTTTCAGCTAGCTTTGAGAGAAACTGTAATGAAGGATTTGTTTGGAGATCTCGTTCTATATAACTTAAATAGGACTTAGAAACCCCTGCCTGTTTAGAAAGCTCTGACATAGAGATCCCTTTCTTTTGACGCAATTTACGAATGCGTTTCCCAATCATCTTCCTACTCCTCGTATTTGAATTGTTGTCACTTCTTTTATTTCATATAAGGTGTCGTTATGTTCATTATAAGAAACAATTTGTTCTTTATAAAATAACAAAATAGTAAGAAAACAAGAGATAAATCGAGATAACGCACGATAAATGTTCTTTATTAAGAAAATTTGGCTAATTTTGAGATTTTTCAAATTCCAACTATTGGCATATACTCAACTTATAAGTTCGCTAAAGAGAACGGTGAACGAACGAAAAAGTAATTAAAAAGTAGGAAGTGATTTAATGAAAAAAGTAGTAAAAATTACCTCAACAGTATTACTTGTATTTTTAGCAATTATGGCAGGAACAGTTGTATATTTTGTTTTCCAGGCTAAAGGAGATATAGAAAAGGTTCCTAGTATATTCGGATATAAACCTTTGACAATCCTATCAAACAGTATGCAGCCTGCCTTTAACGCAGGAGACATAATACTTATTAACACTGAAATTGAACCACAAGTGAACGACGTAATAACCTATAAGCACCCAGACGGTATGTTGATTACTCATAGAGCGATCGACACTGTAGAGGAAAATGGTAAGACATTATTTGTGGCTCAGGGTGATAACAACAATGTTAAAGACGATGTATTAATACCAAGGGAAGATATCCTTGGAATACAAAAGGCAATCGTTCCAGGAGCTGGTTATATTGCAAAGTTTGTCTCTGGCCCTATTGGATTCTTCTTACTAGTAGCAGTTCCATTACTAATCGTACTTATAATAGAAATCTTCCAAAGGTTAGGTATTATAGGGAATCGAAAAGAAGAACAAATTCAAGGGTAAAAAAAAGTATTTTAGACTTCAATGAAGAAAGCTATAACGCTTTTGGAGAAGTTTGCAGGGTTAATCTTTTCTTGATAGTACTAGGAAATATCCTATTATTATATAAAAAACAATCTCTAGGAGGAGAAACAAATGAAAAATGTAAAAAAAGCATTAATTGGCACAGCATTAACAGGAGCATTAGTGGTAGGCGCAGGATTTGGTACATACTCTTGGTTTACTTCAGAACAAGTGTTGTCAGGTTCTATTGAAAATGCAATTATTGATATCTCTGCTGCAGAAAACATTAATGGCTCAGGGACTGCAAACCTAATGAACTTAACAGGGAAATTTGCACCATCTCGCTCAGCATACAGTGATCCTGTTGTATTTAAAAATGGTTCAAATGAAAGTGCACACTTAAGTGTAAAATACACTTCAACTCTTACTGGAGCAGATGCAGGTGCTGACCTAAGTATGTATCGTAGTGCAGCTGTTTATCGTATAGCTAGCAATAATTTAAATATTGCTAAAGGTGCTCAAGCGAAAGACAAAGATATTATTGCTGCATTTCTTGCTACTGGTGATGTGAATTCTGATGAGGTAAAGGCTGCTTTAGCTGCAACTAGTTATGAGGAGCTTGTGGTTTTAGATAATACAACTTTACCTGATGCGGCTACTGAAACTATTAATGCAGCATTAGAAGCAGGAGAAGAGGTACTTGTTTTTGATACTACAGATCCTAAATTTGAAAAGGTTGTATTAAACCGAGTATTAACAACAGATAAGAGTTTTGTATTACAATACGGAGTTAAATTGCTTGAAGAAGCGGGGAATGAGTATCAAGGCGCTACTTTCTCTGCTAGATTTGATGTGAAACTTGATCAAGTAGACAATCCGAATAAAGGATTCTAAATACCAGCTTCCTTGTTAATTATAAATCGAGAGACTTGAGTCTCTCGATTTAATATTAACTGATTCTTTTCAATGGCTAATTAGAATATACATCATTTGAGGAGAGTGATTATATGTGAAAAAACTCCAGACTATTAAAACATGTTTTTTGGGTATTGCAGTTGGGGGGCTAATTATGATAGGTCCGAGCTTTGGTTCATATTCTTGGTTTTTTGATTCTGAAGGAATTTTAGGGCATATAAGAAATTCTACACTTTCCATTTCTAGTAATAAAAATATATTTATGTTTTCTGAAGAGAAGTTATCACCAGGTATTACTGTGAGTGATGATTTTATTGTTATGAACACGGGGGAAGAGCCGGTGGTTTTAGATGCTTATATAAAATTTTTACTAGAAAATAATAATACTTCTAATGATGATCTATTAGAGAATTATTTGGTTACGGTTAAAATTCAAGATAAACTAATCCTCTCGGAAGTCTCTGCTAGTTCAATATCCACGATCAACTTATTTAATGACAATGATATTAGATATCTAGGAACAAATCAGAGCACACACCTTACAATTACTCTAAGTCTTAAAAATGATAGTAAACCTAACCTTAACAATGTGGTGATCAAGCCATTTCTTGAAATTTATGCAGTTCAAGATTGTTGTAATTCCTATTGAAGGTGTTAAAAGATATACAGAAAATAATTAGTTTAATAATAATATCACTTTTCCATTTTAGATAAAGGTATAAAGGAGACTTTTTTCATGAGCAGAAAGAGCAGGCATGAAGATCTTAAACGCAAAAAGAAAAAAAATCTATATTTTTTCAGTACTTCTCTCTTTGTTACCCTTTTATTTTTAGCAGGTATAAAGCTATTTACATTGGATTCATATTCTTTATTTACAGATGAATTGGTGATAGGTGGAGATGGAATTGTTACGGAAATACCCCAGGAAAAAAAATGTCCAGATCCTGCAATAGAAAATGGAAAAGGAAAGTCCAATGAAAATAACGAAAATGGGATGAAGTGTGGTCAAGAGGGAAAGAATCATAAGTCAGAAAAAAACACTGAGGAATCTACAATTGAAGATGGTCAGAATGATGAAGAGGTTGAGGAAGATCAGAATAGCGAAGGTACTTCAAATGAGAACCAAGAGAAACAAAGTAGTGAAGGAAAATCAGAAGAGAACGAAGAAGGTCAAGGTAGTAATGAAGAGCATTCAGAAGATCAAACAGATTCAGAGGAAGAAAAAGTTGAGGAACAACAACCATGAAGATGAGTTCTATGAAATTTAACTTTACTATTATTCTTCACATATTAATAGTTGTAGCTTTTATTCCTGGTACTGTTTTAGCGGATTCAAAAGAAATTGAACTGGAATTACCACCAGATTCTAAAGTATTTACTATTTCAAATATGGCCCCAGGGCGTACTGCATCTAAGGTGCTGACAATTCAAAACAGAGGAAGTAAAGACTTTAGATATGATACAAAAATACACTTTAAAAGTGGTAGTGAAACACTATTCAAAGAATATAAACTTACAATTTCTGATTCTAAAGAAATATTGTATGATGGGTTGCTTCATGAGTTCAATGAAATCAGTGGAAGATATTTAAAGTCTACTTATCAAGAGGATTTGAAATTTACATTTATGTTTCCTTCCCATCTTGGAAATGAGTTTCAGGGCTTGGGGTTTAAATTTGAAGTTAAGTTCACTGGTAAAGCAAAAATAGAACAGAATCCAGAGGACCCCGAAGATCCTGTTGATCCAGAAGATCCAACCGATCCAGAGGACCCGACTAATCCAGTGGACCCAACCGATCCAGAGGATCCGACTGATTCAAAAAATCCAACAGACCCTGAGAATCCAGTTAATCACACAGATCCTGTTGAACCAGAAGTTCCAGGTGATTCTGGTGAGGTTTCGTTAGAGGAAGAAGTGAAACCAGCACGACCGATTACTGAGGAGGAGTTGGTATCTGCGCCAGTTGATGGACAAATTCTTCCAGATACATCTACCAATATCTATAACTATCTATTCGGTGGCTTAGCATTGATGGTGTCAGGTACTAGTTTACTATTATTGCCTAGAAAAAGAAAACTGGATACTAAGCGCAACTAACTGACCTTGAATGAGAGAACAGATTCAGAATCAAGGTCTTTTTTATTTAAATAATTGGGGTGATTAGATGCTTTTACTATTCCACACCTTAGCACTATTAAATTTACTCGACGGAATTCTAACTTTTATTGGGCTACAATTTTCAATTATCAGTGAAAGCAATCCAATCATGAACCTAATGTATCAACACGATCCTGGTTTGTTTTTAACACTTAAAATAGTTCTTTCATTATTACTCTATATATTGATATTCACAAAAAAAATGCCACTCTCAAGCTTGATCAAAAGACTTACCCAAGGCGCGACAGTTTGCTACGTACTTGTCATAATGGTGCACTGTTATTGGTTCTTACCTTTTATTTACTAGCATATTCATAGAGTAAAACAAAAACGGAGGGATATACGATGTATAAGAAAGTGTGTAATCGATGTTTTAAGCCATCTTTTAGCAGCTGTAATACAGGAGAATGGTTATGTCCGATCTGTCAAAAGGACATAACACATATAAAAGCCAGGCAGTCAATGGAACCTAAACCTATTCTAAGTGTTGTTAAAATGCAAAAGGATAATTATACTGAACAACCGACATTTTCTAAATACATATAATGTCAAAATAAAAAGCGTTCCTGATGACTCCGGGTCACCGAAACGCTATTTTATTTGTTATTCATTTTCCATCTATTAAATTCAAGAAATTCTTTAAAATCCTTTTTCGAAACACCGGATTGCATTGCTTCTCTTACTAATTTCGCCCACTCAGAATCAAGTTCCTGTTGATTTTGTTCATCAGCTTCACCTAGTAGTGTATTTACTGAAACTCCTAGAACAGCAGATATTTTTTCCAGAAATTGAATGGAAGGATTTGATTGGAGATTGCGTTCAATCGAGCTTAAGTACGACTTTGCAACACCTGCATTTTCTGCTAAAACAGATAAAGACATTTGTTTCTGTAAACGATATTCCTTTATACGTTGACCAATCATAATAGATTCCACCCTCCTTCATGATATTATAACATATAACGAAGGAAATGTTTCATATGAAGAACGTATAAAATCAAAAAATGTGAAAATTTCGTATCATCAGCCTACCTGTTGTTGTCCTTCAAGAAATAATTTGATATCCTGGACATTTAGACCTAATTCCATTGCCTCTAAAATTAAGTCTACCCAATCTTGATCCAATCCTACAGTTTCACTTGAAATATCCTTCACCTATTATTCCTCCCAAAATACTTTTTAGTATTCCAGGCAGTCCAGCCATCATCATTGAGTGAACAACCTTAGATCTGTGACTTTGCGTCCCTATCTTTCAATAGGTTTGCCTTTATCTGATAGTGATAATTACGAGTTCATATGTTAGTTATATTTATGTACGACTTTAGTATTAATAATATGTAGTATAATCGGAAGTATTCTTCAATGTTGTTGAAGTGTGTCGATATCAAAAAATTTAGAAAACTAGAAAAGAAATAGGTTTTAAACCTAAAATAATGTCGTTAAATGTTTAATTATAGCGAATGTGTAAGACGATATACCTATATTCAATAGTTGTAACTAATCTAGACTTCAGAAAGATAATTATTGTTAGGAGATTTCTTGTAGTTTTTCCAAATAAATACAAATGATTTGTCGATATTTTGGGAACGAAAGTTTGTAACACTACCCACAAAAAAGGGAGACAAGCAAAAAAGAGCATCTCCCGAAAGAAATACTCTTCTAATTCCTAAACATATCCTGATGCAAATAAAACAACCCACCATTAATTATCTCTACTTTTACCTTAGGCTCATACTGTTCTTTCAAAGCCTCTTTTTCAGTCTCATAGCTCTCTGGCATTTCATCCAAGCCTTCATAAAAATGATTAAGGAGAGCTAAATCCTCATCCCATCGATTTCTAGCTCTATCAGCCCATGTATGATCATCTGCTTCTACCATGTTTGTAATATACTGCTTTATTCTATTCAAGCCACTTTGTGGTTTTATCAACGGTGACATCGTAAAGCAATAGTCTGGAATTTTGGCTTTTAGTGAGATACTACCCATTGTCTCTTGAAAGTTTTCAATAATTGACCCACTAATTAAATGCAATCCGAGTGACAGAAGTAAATCCTTCTTCTTATCACATTGATAGGACACTTTAACGTTTAAACCTAACCAGGGGTGAAGCGGGACATTACCCGGAGTTTGCACCGAAACATCCTGGTATAAGCGGATGTATCCTCCAAGTGACCTAGTCGATTCAAAAATTTGATGAAGTCTCGGAGCCCCGAAGTGAACGACATCACCCTTCAAGTCATCAGGTGCACGCTTTTGATCTGTAATTACGGTTAACTGCATTGGATTAGGAACTCCGTTTGTTTTTTCAAGGTAATGCCAGTAAAAAGGGCGGTTCATTAGTTGCTTATCAAGTTCAACTGTTAGTTGCACATTCATAAAAGCTTCATGTCGTTCAAGAATTTCACATTCGTTTGCGGTAAAATACCGTTCTAAAAACTTATGAATTTCCTGTTGCTGCACGCTGCTCATCTCCTTCTGACATTTGTTCTTCATAACTAATAATAGAAGTGAGATTTTCCATCTTAATCTTTATTTCACCCTCGCTCTTCGAATGGAGCAGGATATCTTTAATATGGTCTTCGATATTGCCAATCTCTAATTTTGTTAAGATTTCATCTAGCTGACCTATGACGCGCTCGAATAAGTTGATTTTTTCATATAATAGCTTCAAGATATGTTCTTCAACTGTATTCTTTGTCGCAAAGTTATAAATGTGAACATCTTTCTCCTGGCCAAGTCTGTGAATTCTACCAATACGCTGTTCAAGGCGCATTGGATTCCAAGGTAGATCATAATTGATAATATGGTTACAGAATTGGAGGTTAATTCCCTCACCACCAGCTTCAGTTGCAATTAACACTTGAATTTTGTTTTGGAATAATTGCTTCATCCAATCCTTTTTCCCGCGTTTAAATCCACCACGAAATGGAACGGAGGAAATTCCGTTTTGCTGGAGATACCATTGTAAATAAAGCTGTGTTGCTCGGTATTCGGTGAAGATAATAACTTTGTCATCCACTTTCTTAATCAATTCTAGTGCTTTTTCAGCTTTTGAATTCTTATTAACCTGCTCCACTTTCTTCATTAAATCAGTAATGATGTGAACAGGAGCCTGTCTACCTTCTTCATCTGAGTTCTCGAGCATTTTTTTCAATGTAAAGAATACAGCCTCACGACTACTACATGCCTCTCGTTGGAGTGTCATGATTGAGAACATACTATTCATAAATGGACTTCCACTTGAACGGTACTGACTAATGGCATCATATAAATCTCGTTCTGTTTCGGAAAACTCAATCGGAACTGTTTCAACATGACGCTTCGTCCACTCAATACCTGTATCATCACGACGATTTCGGATCATTACTTTATTAACTAACTCTTTTAGATGTTTATCTCCATCTAGAGAACGTTCTTTTGCATTATAGGATTCTTCAAAATAAGATTGGTTTCCTAGGTGACCGGGCTTTAATAGTGAAACTAAATTAAAAATTTCTTCTATTCTATTTTGGATAGGAGTGGCAGTTAATAGTAAGCAAAACTTCTTTTTAAGATTTTGAACAAATTCATAGTTTTTCGTTTTATTGTTTTTTAGCTTATGTGCCTCATCGATAATAATAAGGTCATAATCTTGTTCATACACAATTTCACGATGAGGACTTCTTTTTGCTGTATCTATAGAAGAAACGACAACATCGCATTGTTCCCACACGTAGCTTTTCTTTTGCTGCACGGCAGGTATGTAAAATTTCTGGTTTAACTCTGCTGCCCACTGAGAAACTAAAGATGCAGGTACTAGAATAAGAACTTTCTTTACTAGTCCACGAATCATGTATTCTTTTAAAATAAGACCGGCTTCAATTGTTTTGCCTAGTCCAACCTCATCAGCTAAAATCGCTTTCCCGTGCATTTTTTCCACAACCTGTTTTGCAACCTCTAATTGGTGAGGAAGTGGTGTTAATTGCGGTAGATGTTTCGGTGCTTGTAGGCCTTCAAATTCAGGAATGGCTGTATGCTGTTCGACTTCATAGGCGAGTTTATAAAGCTCCCAATTAGCCCAAGGACCGTCATCTTCTATTCTTTTCAAAAAGTCATCCTGCCAAGAGTGATCAAACTCTATGTCGACTTTCATCATACCAATCCTTTCTATAAATAATAGTGTGTTTCTGTTTTTGGAATAAAAAACAAAAAGGGAATGTAATTAGACTGGATTTGCATTGTAATTACGAACATTTCAAACTGAAAAAAAGTCTTTGTTAAGGAAATATAATTATTGCCGAAAAAGGCTTCAAATGGTAGGATGATAATAGCTTTAAAAAGTTTAAAAACATTACTCTATTAGGGTAGTATAACCAAGTATGGTAAAAATTATATATTGGCGAATGAGAACAAGGGGAGAGACTACCGGCCATGGTGGCGCCGAAGGAGCAAACAGCCTATAAACTGTGAATCTCTCAGGCAAAAAGACTCTTGTTTGACGCAACTCTGGAGAGAGCCCAAGATTTAAATCTTTGAGGCCACCAAAGGGGAAATGGCTTTTTTTAGTATGTGTAAAAAGAGGTTATTCTAATGTCTTTTGAACATTCTAATTAAAGGTAAAACTTTCAGGTGCCAGGACAGAGAACTACACGTTTTGTGGTGGTACTCTGTCCTTTTTTTGATGCTCTGAGGAAAGCGTTTTCTACGATTACATATGTTAAGGGAGGAATTATGATTGACTGAATTACTACGTACACCTTTATATGAAGTTTATTCACAATATGGTGCAAAAACAATCGACTTTGGTGGTTGGGATCTGCCTGTGCAGTTTTCTAGCATTAAAGAAGAGCATGAAGCTGTCCGCACAAAAGCAGGCTTGTTCGATGTTTCTCACATGGGAGAAATCGATGTAAAAGGTCCAGATAGTCTTACATATTTACAAAAAATGATGACAAATGATGTATCCGTGCTTAAAGATGGCGGTGCTCAATATACAGCGATGTGCTATGAAGATGGTGGAACAGTAGACGATCTTTTAGTTTATAAAAAATCAGATGATCACTATCTACTAGTTGTAAATGCTTCAAACATTGAGAAGGATTTTGACTGGTTATCAAGTCATGTTTCTGGAGATGTAACAGTTACAAATATCTCGAGTGATGTAGCACAATTAGCATTACAAGGACCTTTAGCTGAAACGGTTCTTCAAAAGTTAACAAACACAGACTTAAGTGAAATCAAATTTTTCAAGTTCCAAGATGATGTAGAAGTGAATGGTGTGAAAACATTAGTATCTCGTACTGGTTATACAGGAGAAGATGGTTTTGAAATTTACTGCAATACACAAGACGCTACAATGCTTTGGAACAAAATCCTAGAAGTAGGAAAAGAAGATGGCGTTTTACCGATTGGACTAGGAGCGAGAGACACACTTCGTTTCGAAGCAAACTTAGCACTTTACGGTCAAGAATTAACAAAAGACATTTCTCCATTAGAGGCTGGTATCGGCTTTGCGGTGAAAGTAAATAAAGAAGCTGATTTTATTGGTAAAGAAGCACTGAAAAAGCAAAAGGAAGACGGTTTACCTCGTAAACTAGTTGGAATCGAAATGATTGATAAAGGAATTCCACGTCATGGCTATGAAGTGTTTGTAAATGGTGAGGAAGTAGGGACTGTTACAACAGGAACGCAATCTCCTACACTTAAGAAAAACATTGGACTTGCTTTACTCAAAGCTGAGTTTGCTGAGCTTGGTACGAAAGTCGAAGTTCAAATCCGTAACAAACGTTTACAAGCAGAAGTTGTTGCTACACCTTTTTACAAGCGTCCTAAAAAATAAAATCACACTCTAGATATAACCGAAAGGGGTTAAACCATGAAACATCGTTATTTACCAATGACGGAACAAGATAAAAAAGAAATGCTTCAAGCAATCGGAGTTTCTTCAGTTGATGAGCTTTTTAATGATATCCCTGAAAGTGTACGCTTTAAAGGGGAGTACAACATTAAACAAGCAAAATCAGAAACTGAGCTTTTCAAAGAATTATCAGCACTTGCTGCTCAAAATAAGGATTTAAGAGCGAACGCTTCATTCTTAGGAGCAGGAGTATATGATCACTACATGCCAATTATTGTTGACCATGTTATCTCTCGTTCTGAGTTTTACACAGCTTACACTCCATACCAACCAGAGATCTCTCAAGGTGAGCTTCAAGCAATCTTTGAATTCCAATCTATGATTTGTGAATTAACTGGAATGGATGTAGCGAACTCTTCAATGTACGACGGTGGTACTGCTCTTGCGGAAGCTGCAATGCTATGTACAGGTCATACGAAAAACAAAAAGGTTTTAGTATCAGGTGCAGTTAACCCTGAATCACGTGAAGTATTAAAAACATATGCAAAAGGTCAATATATCGAAGTTGTTGAAGTACCAGCTGTAAACGGATTAACAGACCTTGAAGCATTAAAATCAGCAATGGATGATTCTGTTGCATGTGTTGTTGTTCAATATCCTAACTTCTTCGGTCAAATTGAACCATTAAAAGAAATCGAAGAAATTGCTCATACAGGTAAAAGTATGTTTGTTGTTTCAAGTAACCCATTAGCACTTGGGGCTTTAACACCTCCTGGTAAATTCGGTGCTGATATCGTTGCTGGAGACGCACAAGTATTTGGTATTCCAACTGGCTTTGGTGGACCACACTGTGGATATTTCGCAGTAACAACAAAATTAATGCGTAAAGTTCCAGGAAGACTTGTTGGTCAAACAGTAGATGAAGATGGTAAACGTGGATTTGTTTTAACGCTTCAAGCTCGTGAACAACATATCCGTCGTGACAAAGCGACATCTAACATTTGTTCAAACCAAGCACTTAATGCTTTAGCGGCATCAGTTGCGATGACTGCTTTAGGTAAAAAAGGTGTTAAAGAAATGGCTACACAAAATATCCAAAAAGCACATTATGCTAAAAATACATTCAAACAACATGGCTTTGAAGTACCTTATGAAGGACCTTTCTTCAATGAGTTCGTAGTAAAACTTAACAAACCAGTTAAGGAAGTAAATGCGAAGTTAATCGAAAAAGGAATCATTGGTGGTTATGATTTAGGAATTGACTACCCTGAGCTAAAAAATCACATGCTTGTTGCAGTAACTGAATTACGTACAAAAGAAGAAATCGATACATTTGTAAAAGAATTGGGGGATGGCAATGAATAATCATCAAGATCAACCATTAATTTTTGAATTAACTAGACCAGGCCGCGTTGGTTATAGCTTACCGGAAATGGATGTTCCTGAGCTAAACCTAGATGATGTCATTCCTGCTGACTATATCCGTACTGAAGAACCAGAATTACCAGAAGTATCTGAGTTAGACATCATGCGTCACTACACAGCTTTATCAAGACGTAACCATGGTGTAGACTCTGGGTTCTATCCATTAGGTTCTTGTACAATGAAATACAACCCTAAAATTAACGAAAACGTAGCTCGTATTCCTGGCTTTGCACACATTCATCCATTACAAGATGAGTCTACTGTTCAAGGTGCACTAGGTTTAATGTATGATCTTCAAGAACATTTAAAAGAAATTACAGGTATGGATGAAGTAACTCTTCAACCTGCTGCTGGTGCTCATGGTGAGTGGACTGGATTAATGATGATTCGTGCATTCCATGAATCAAATAATGACACAGCTCGTACAAAAGTAATCGTTCCTGACTCAGCACACGGAACAAACCCTGCATCTGCAACAGTTGCTGGTTTTGAAACAATTACTGTTAAATCAGATGAAAACGGATTAGTTGATCTAGAAGACTTAAGAAGTGTAGTAGGTCCTGATACTGCAGCCCTTATGTTAACTAACCCAAATACATTAGGATTATTTGAAGCTCATATTTTAGAAATGGCTAAAATTGTCCATGATGCGGGTGGGAAGCTATACTATGATGGAGCAAACTTAAATGCTGTATTAAGTAAAGCTAGACCAGGGGATATGGGATTTGACGTAGTTCACCTTAATCTTCATAAAACATTTACTGGTCCACACGGTGGTGGAGGCCCAGGTTCAGGTCCGGTAGGGGTTAAAGCTGATTTAATTCCTTATCTACCAAAACCTGTACTTGTAAAACGTGAAGATGGCTACCGTTTCGAATACGATCGTCCACAAGCAATTGGACGTGTAAAACCTTTCTATGGAAACTTTGGAATTAACGTACGTGCTTATACGTACATTCGAACAATGGGTCCAGATGGCTTAAAAGCGGTAACAGAGTATGCTGTTCTTAATGCAAACTACATGATGCGTCAACTTGCACCACACTTTGACCTACCATTTAATCAACATTGTAAACATGAGTTTGTATTATCAGGTAAACGTCAAAAGAAACTTGGTGTTCGTACATTAGATATCGCAAAACGTCTATTAGACTTTGGATATCATCCACCAACAATCTACTTCCCACTTAATGTTGAGGAATGTATCATGATTGAGCCAACAGAAACTGAATCTAAAGAAACATTAGATGAGTTTATCGCGGCAATGATTCAAATTGCAAAAGAAGCTGAGGAGAATCCAGAAATCGTTCAAGAAGCTCCTCACAGCACTGTGATTAAGCGTCTAGACGAAACGTTGGCTGCGCGTAAACCAGTACTTCGCTTTCAAAAGCAATAACATATATATATATATATATATAGAAGAAAGAGATTCATCCGAACTTTTCGGGTGAATCTTTTTTTATTGGAATATATTACCGCGTATTGAAGGGTTGTCTTTTACTAAACTTCAGTGTAATATAAGAACAAGTCACCACGACAAAACAACAACTCACCAAACAATAACAAATCGAAAAAACTTGATTTGTTTTTTAAAACTCTAACCACTTCGTAGAAGTTGACAAAGAGTTAATTCGATGGTAAGATAGTTTTTGTCGCTAAAAGAAAGTGACTTAATAAAGAAAGTGATTGACAAGAGATTATAATTTTGATAAATTATGATTCTGTCACAAAAAAAGTTCTTTGAAAACTGAACACAACACAAGCGTCAATGTTTGTTTTAAAAATTGTTTTAGCATGAGCTAATCAACTCTATTGGAGAGTTTGATCCTGGCTCAGGACGAACGCTGGCG